>NZ_JBHUCX010000024.1:159052-233504 GCF_042678105.1 Alicyclobacillus fodiniaquatilis | reverse complement strand
CGTCCGCCGCTGACTTCCGAAGAAGTCCGCTCGACTTGCATGTATTAGGCACGCCGCCAGCGTTCGTCCTGAGCCAGGATCAAACTCTCAACAAATGTTGTCTTACTTTTCGTGGTTGCCCACGATGAATCGCTCAAGGCGTGGCTGTGTGTTTAGTTTTCAAGGTACCAATTCAATGCAGCTTCTGTCGAAGCGACATCGAGTAATATACCACCTCAAAAAAATGATGTCAACGACAAATCTCGTCATATTTCAACTAGAGACATCAATTTTTTAAGTAACGCCCCCATTTTTCTCAAGAGCGGCGATTATACGCTCTATCGCCATTGCGTTCACCTCCTCTATACACAAGTCCGCCTGTTTGAGCATACCGCTTGGTTCGACATAGTGTCCTTTGAACATGTTCGGCACAAAGCCAACAACCACTGCTTTCGCACGGGTTAATGCTACATAGAACAAACGACGTTCCTCATCCTCGTTACACCTATCCTCGGATTGGCTCGTCTCGCTCTCGAACAGATCCAACAGAAAAACAGCATCCCATTCTTTTCCTTTACTATCATGATACGTGCGTAGCTGACATTCAATTTGTGCATGAGTCAGCGAACGCTGCATGGAGACAATCATTTTCCAGGCATTGTAGAGCTGGCGACGCGTACGGGCGAGAATCCCAACTGTAATTCGCTTCTGACGCAAAATCATCGATTGCAGTATTGCGCGTAGCAGTTGAACTTCTGATCTTTCATCCAGAACGCCAAAAACCGCCACAATGCCCTGCTTGGATGAGACCGCCTGCATTGGTTTGGGAATGCGTATAGCCACATGTTGAATCAATGAGTTTGCATGAGCCACTACCGTTTTATCCGAACGAAAGTTGTGGGACAACATGTATTGAGTCGCATTGCGTAATTCAGTTGACGCGGTTTGTAAGAAATGTGGCGATGCACCGCGAAAAGCATAAATGGATTGATCATCATCTCCTACGACAAACACAGGAATACCGTATTGTTCATGGAGGAATTTCACGATGTTCCACTGCACATGATTTGTGTCCTGGAACTCGTCCACAAGTAAGTACTCAAGACTTTTAAAATAGGGAAGACTTTGACCGTTTGACAAAGCGGTTTCGGCGTGCCGCAAAATGTCTTCATAGTCCCAGCGATTTGAACGAGCCTTCAGTTTCTCGTAGTTGCGCAACGCCCGCCTGATATCACGCGGAATTCTTTGTGTTTTACCCCCACTCTGGGAGGAATATACTGTTAAACAGTTCGTCACATCTCTATATGAAGTCTGACGCCTCGTCCCTCGGACGTTACAAAGCGCTTGACGCATGATTTGAGATTGCTCCTGCGCATCAAGCAATACAGGGATATTTGGCTGAAGTTCGAGTAAGGCATGAAAAATCTGAGCATGAAATGTACCAATACGCAGTGACTCAATCGCTCGCCCAGATAGTTGTTTTTGTTTAAACAGCTTTAGACGCATATGTCCAGCTGCTTGCCGGGTGAAGGTAATGGCCATGATGCTTCGTGGAGCAATGTGATCTTGTCGAACAACCTTCACGATATGTTCTGTCAAGACTGTTGTTTTTCCACTTCCGGGAGATGCAATCACCACATTTGACTGCGGAGGCCGCTCAATGACCTGACGTTGTTCCGTCGTCCAATTTTCCATCCCTATCCCCCCATGAACAATATCTTGTACGTTCTAGGCGGGCATGGCCATGATTTAGGGTAAACTTGAGTAACACATAGAAGTTTCTAAAATAAGAAAGCGCATTTTGCCCCTTGCGCCGTTGAGCCGGTATCTCTTTAAGAAGTTTATTATAGAGAACTTGCAGCGCATGATATGATTCTTATTCAGGAGGGGGCATTCAGATGGCCTTATATGCAATCGGCGATTTACACCTCGCCACCGTCGTGGACAAGCCCATGGACATCTTTGGCGATACCTGGCGTGATCACGCTGAACGAATTCAAGCCCATTGGCATGCACAGATCGGGCCAGAAGATACAGTTTTACTTCCTGGAGATATTTCATGGGCAATGACTTTAGATGAAGCAAAGCCAGACTTAGATTGGATCGGCGCAATGCCAGGTAAGAAAATTTTGATTCGCGGCAATCATGACTATTGGTGGAGCGGTATCGGTAAAGTCCGCCAACTGCTCTCTCATGATACATACGCAATCCAAAACGACAGCTTGCAGCAAGCGGAAGTGGCAATCGCCGGAACGCGAGGATGGCTTTTGCCCAACCACCCCAATTTCACAGAAGAAGATGAGCATATTTTCGAAAGAGAACTTCACCGTTTGCGTTTATCGCTTGAACACGCAAAGAAATCGGATCGAAAAATTGTTTGCATGTTGCACTATCCCCCCTTGAGCGCAGATGGTCAAGGAACTGCCTACACAAACTTGCTTGAGCAATATCAGGTTGTGATGTGTGTATATGGTCATTTGCATGGCAATTCGCATCGTTATGCCTTTAACGGGATACATCATGGTATCCATTATCAATTGGTCAGCGCGGATTATCTAAACTTTTGTCCACGTCTTCTCACGCTTGCATAAGCCGAAAACAAATTGACCGGCGGCTGTAGCCGCCGGTATGTGAAGCATCGCTTTTCTGACTGCTGTGCAATGACACTGTGTATGATGTCGTGCAGTGTGATTGCACTAGTTGCGGTGTCTGCCAGCCGCAGCGCAATCGCACAGACAAAGTTCGTTGCATACGACACACACTCCGCGATATGCACAAATCATGGTCGAC
This sequence comes from Alicyclobacillus fodiniaquatilis, assembly GCF_042678105.1. NCBI lineage: Bacteria > Bacillati > Bacillota > Bacilli > Caryophanales > Alicyclobacillaceae > Alicyclobacillus > Alicyclobacillus fodiniaquatilis. The sequence continues at coordinate 230,735 of NZ_JBHUCX010000024.1, read as the reverse complement.
ATCCGTTCGCCAATCCCAGAGTTAAACCTGGATAACACTGCAACCGCATCATCATACGCGTCGTACCAGCACGATCCCACCTTGTCATCACGGCAATCAATGAGCGATGTCAGACCTACTATCCCCTGCAGTGTACCAATTTATGTTCATTTTAATGATGTTTGGTCAATAAAAAGATCCCATATCCCATGATTCGCTGATTGGCTTGCAGCCAATGACCGTTTTCTTCGACGATGCGCAAGACCTTAGGATCAGATAATGCGGAGGCATCCACAAATGAATTATCGCTTTGATTTCCAGATGCGGTAAGGGCATCAATTGGCCCAGATCTGAGTACGCGGATTGGGGAAAAGCCAACTGCCTGAAATTTTCGTTTCCAAGTACCAAGGTCAGGCACTTCAAGCGCACCGTAAATTCGCTTCACTTCATCCTTCCATGCCTTTGTTACAGGGCGCAGCAACAGCATCTCCACATCCACCATTTGACCGCCGGGTTTGAGTACACGAAAAAATTCACGTAAGGCCCGCTCATTGTCCACAAATACCAGTACGGATTCACACGCGATGAAATCAAATGTGTGGTCCGTAAATGGCAACGCTTCAGCCGAGGCCTGCAATGCCTGCACGGATAGTCCCTGCTGCAGCGCTCGCTTTTTTGTGTTTTTGACCATTCTTGGGCGAATGTCGATCGCGGTGACATCGCAATTCCATTTTCTCGCCATTTCGCACGCCGTTGCCCCATTGCCGCACCCAACGTCTAAAACGCTTGTATGTTCATGGAGGTTGATTTGTGAAAGCCAAAAGTCGGTTGCGTCCTGTCCACCAGGGTGTGCATTGGCCACCCCCATGCGCGCGAGGACATCATGATAATCCACGGGTAACACCTCACCTTCGCCTCATTGTATGAGTCAAGTGAAAAAAAGTTTGGGCTGACGGTGAAAGAAACTTGCCACGGCTTCCCCAATGCCGTAGAGTGGACACTAATTATGGGAGGATGGCTATGGCCGAGATCGTGCAGATTTTAGAATTAAGCGTAGAGGAAGCTGGCGACTATATCTTCTCGCCGGCGGGAATTGTCATGGTGTTTAAAAACAAACGGTTTCAATTGTTCACCGAGAGTGCACGGCACAATTTTCTGCGTCGAATTGTGACACGCCATTCGTGGGAGCAGCTTTTTGAGACGGTGAATGATGGCGGAACAAGTGCACGTTTACGCGATATCACAGAGGAAGTCGCAAACAAAAGCGGCCCCGATGAACTCAGCATCGAAGCCGTTTTGCAGATATGTTACGACACCAACCCGCGCCAGTTGTTTTTTTTACAGCGTTACTTCACCAATTCGCCGTCCCAAGCCAGCATGCCGCCATCGTAATTGGCCACTTCGCTAAAGCCATTTGCCTTGAGAAATTCGGCAACACGCTGGGAACGAGCGCCGCTGCGGCAGACAAATACATAGGACTTATCAGGCTGAAGGCCGTTTATCCAATCTGCCACTTCCTGCATGGGGTGAAGCGGCACATTGGGAATGTGTCCTTCTGCGTATTCTTCAGGTGTGCGAACGTCAATCACCTGTGTGGTTTTATCTTCCAAAAGTGTCTTTAACTCCGCAGTCGAGTACTGCCGAATGCCGTTATGCTCCATAAACGAGGTGCTCCTCCCGCAACGAAAAAACGCTGTATTGAGGAAAGCATACAAAAATGCAGCTGTCCTACAATCCAATGTAGCATAGTTTCGTCAGAAATTTAACGGAAGACCTCAGTTAATGTGAAAATGGCTGCTGGAGAATCTGCTCCACCACGCGGCGCAAAACATCTACACTGATTGCAAAACCAATTCCTTGCGAACTTTGCGAAACAGCTGTGTTCATGCCAATGACCTCGCCACGCAGGTTGATCAGAGGACCGCCGCTGTTTCCTCGGTTGATCGCAGCATCCGTTTGAATCAGGTTGGGATACTCACGTTCACCGATTTGCAACGGACGGTTTTGTGCGCTGACGATACCAACTGTCACCGTGTTGTCGAGCCCCAACGGCGAGCCAATGGCAAGCACCCATTCTCCCACTCGTACATTTTTGCCGTGCCCTAACTTCAAAATCGGTGGAGTTGCAGGTATGTCTGCGCGCAGAATGGCAATATCGTGTTTTTTATCGCGACCAATGACGTCAGCGTTCACTAAATCTTTTTTCCCGTAAACACGAAGCATGATTTTGTCAGCATCACTGACCACATGCTCGTTGGTTAAGATGTAACCTTTCGGATGAAAGACAAACCCTGTACCTATGTTGAGCGCGGATCGATTTTGACGCGGTTGTGTACGTTCCCAAGGAAAACCAAATCCAACACTTAGCTGGCGATTTCTGTTTTGTATCACTTCAATACCCATTACTGCTTTTTTGTAACGTTGTACGATGGATACGAAATTTGGAAGTCCACTTGATTTTTTTTTCGATCCAGCACTTGTCTGCGGTCTCTTCCCCACCACATCACCCCCTGCACAACCCAATTGCCGCAAATACGTTAGGCGTTGTACAGTGTATTCGTCACAGAATGCGCTTGTGAGATGTGGTGCTGCGATTCCACCTTCGCCTACATGTCAACAACTGGCTTGCGATAACGCACGCCATAATTCCCTCTTCGCGTTCTGTACACTTGGACTTTGAGATCGTTGGAGCCGCCCAACAGGTGATCGTCCCGAATGCACATTGCGACATAAGATGCCACAGATTTCGAATCATATAAACGTGCTTCATAAACCCAAGACATCCTTCACCCTCCTTGCGCGATCATCAACGTTTTTGCTTCGGTAGTGTACCCGAATGCCCATTTGGAAATGCTTGTTGAACGTTTGTGTGAAGGAATAATCGTGGTACACTACGGTCGGGGGTGAATGGCGCGGATGTTCGGGATTCATTTAATCGAAGTTTGCGATGCCAACGAAGCCGCTTCACCGGCTTTGTATCAGTTAGAAGAGAAGTACCCCGTCACAATCATTGAAAATGCCTGTATGACACAGTGTGAATTGTGCGCGATGTCACCCTACGTGTTTTTTAACGGTGAAATTGTGACAGAAGACAATGTCGAAGCGCTGATGATGCGGCTAGAAAAAGAAATCCAACAGGCGCTGGCACTGGATTGACGCCAAACGCCTGTCGGGCTGACAATTATCCGACGACATCGAATGCAACCCGATAACCGGCAAATTTCTTGACATTCAAGACACCTTCATCAAACAACATGTACTGCCCCTTCATTCCCCGCAATGTGCCCTGGACAAGCGGCGCTTTATCGAAATTCATGCTCTTTAAATTCACCTTAAAGGTTTCTTCGCGCGGATAGACAAACTTTTGTGGCTCCATCATTTCTGAGAGTACATATTGCATAAACGGTTCAGCCAAGCGGGCAATCACTTCATCCCGCACTTCAGCAAGCGTTCTATCCTGCTCGTGCTCCTCTTTTAACATCTTCCGCCAGTCTGTTTTGTCTTGCATATGTTTGGCGATTTCCATCTCCAACTCACCAGCCAAACGGCGGGTTGGCACTTCGCCAATCACCACAGCCGCTGTCGCACCTTGGTCCATCCAACGTTTCAATTGTCGCCCCTTGCGGGTAAGACCGACTTTAAATCCGCTGCTCCACGCCAAATAAACATAGTGTGGAATCATACAGTGACTGGCCGCAAAAGTCTCATCTCGGCATGTTCCGAGATGAAAATGACACTCGTGTGGCTTGACGATGCAGAGATCACATTCTGCCAATGAGCGAACACAAGGGAAACAGTATCCATTCTGGAATGTTTTATTCACTGAACGACCGCATGCGATACAATGGCGTTTACCCATGAATTCCATGCGAATTTCCCGGCCAATCAGTTCATTGAGTGGCTGGTCAATGTCTGCAAAACACAGTTTGTATTGAACAGGCTCTGACAGTGTTGGTTCCAGAGACCTCAAATCGCCGGATAACATAACTTATTCCTCCTTGCACACACTAGGCATGTCCACAGTTTAAAACAAAAGGGTGAATCATGTATGGTATACGTTGCATTAGCGATGATTCCGGGCCTACTTCTCCTGGTTTTCATTTACACGCGCGATCAACTGCATCCAGAACCGAAACGACAAGTGTTCAGACTGTTTGTGCTCGGTGCGGCGATTGTGTTTCCCGCTGGGATGATTGAGCGATTGATGATGAACAGTCGCGGATTCGCACAAGGCGGTTTCGAGGGGCAGTTAATCACTGCTTTTTTTATTGCAGGCATGATTGAAGAATTTCTGAAGGCATCCATCTTTGAGCGTTCCGTCTTCCACTCAAAACTCATACAGGACAGAATGGACTGTATTGTTTACGCAGCTGCCGTTGGCCTTGGCTTTGCGACAGTTGAAAACATTCTTTATGTAACAAGCTCTGGCCTGGAAACCGCGATTGTTCGCTCGGTCACAGCAGTTCCTGCCCACTTCATGTTTGCCATCATCATGGGCTATCGTTTTGCCAAAGTAAAATTTGACGAAAGCAACAAAGCATTTGCCTATATTTTACCGGCCTTAGCGCATGGCACATATGACACATTCGCGTTATCTGGCTCGCTCATTTCAGATATTATTCTGGCGGTTTACCTGTTGTTTCTTGTTGAAACATCCGTTCGAATCTTACACCGCGTGCGAAAAACCCGACTGCCAAGACGTCGATTGGCGATGTGATAGTTGACGTTTTGATAAATTAACGCGTATCAAAGCCAAGTTGACCAAACGGCTTAGGCCCTGGAGAAATTCCGTTAAAAACGAAGAGCCAACCCCGTTCCGCGCGGAAAACGCATATTTCGACATGTTCGTCAATCATCAGCAGTTGAAACAGGTTCATATCCGTCTGCAGATATGGGCTCAGATGCTCATCGTGGAGGCGGACATTTAAAATGCGATATTTATCGCCCTGTTCCACACGGATGCCGTCGAATCCATGAACTTGCTCCAATTCGATTTCTTGAATCACATTTTGTCCTTTGGCTTTCCCAATTAGATACTCATACACATGCCGGGCGGTTTTTGCTTTTCGACTAGATTCCAGCACGAGCGCAAAATATGGCAACTTGATGCACTCCTACCCTAAAAATAAAATCGATACTTTTACACGCGCCATCCGCAATGCCTTGATTGACGAACTTTTTCATTGACTCTGCTGTATGGAATGGCATCACGCATGACGGTCTAATACGAAACCAATCCTGCTCTGCAAATTTCGTAGGGTTGATTAAATCGCATGATCACTGTGTTGGCTGGATACTCGGGCTGCGTTCCGAAAAACTTTGCAAAAAAGCCAAATTGCAGACACTGACTTACAGGCTCCACGTCTAGCATGCAAAACGCCCCCTGTGGTAAACCAACCGGATTAGGGGGCGTTGTTGCATGAGGATATGGGAAAGTCTGTCCCCATTATAGCGAAGCTATGAGAAGAAGGAAATAGGAATCGTACTATTTCCCAAACAAAATTCGAGTTTTTTATACAAGACGACCATGTTAACGCCTAAACGTCGCATCCATCCACACAGATTTCGGGTATCCATTCTTCTGCTCGCTCGCTCACCCAAATGATTGTGGAGCCCGATTTTTGCGCGATTTCACGCAAATTTCGAATCGGATCCATCGCCAACTGCGTGCCGACAATCAACAGACACTGCGCGTTGCTGACCCAATCCACTGCGCGCACGATATGTCGAACAGGGTCACCTTCCAGTGTCACACCTGGAAATAACGGTTTTGTACACGTTGGACATACAGGAACTTCAAATTCCCAAACTAAATCACTTGCTAGTATGGTATGGCATGAACGACAAATAAGTTCCCGCAAATTTCCATGTAATTCGATGACGTTTTCACTGCCAGCGTCGCGGTGAAGTCCATCTATATTTTGGGTGATAATCGGCCATCCAACGCGAGATAAGGTGCGATGGGCAACACTTGGACTTGCGGCACGCCACGACTTCAAGATCTCCCTGAACACATTAAAAGCTTGCACCGGATGATTCATCCACAGCTTTAAACCAAAAAAATCAGTTAGGTTAACGCCCTGTATGGTGTCCGTTCCAAGCGGCAGACCACTGGCCACACTGATGCCTGCACCTGTAATCGCAACCGAATTGACCTGTAAAGCTTTCCGAATCGTATTTAAAGTGTCAATATGTAGCTGACGGTTTCCTAATTCATACATCATACAAGTCAACACCTATTCAATAAGTTAATGGATATTTCAAATATTCTATTTACATACCAGTTTTTATTCTATATTATTTACATTATCAGGAGTTCAATACTTCAAGTAGGAGGAATAATCATGTATGAATCTTTTGGAAACCGAATGCGAAAAATACGAATTGCACGACAATGGTCTCAACAGGAGTTGTCGATACGTGCAGGTATCTCCACGCCGCATATTTCGTCCATCGAACGGGACAAGCGTCACCCATCCCTGGAATATGCTCAGCGCATTGCAAATGCTCTAGGTGTATCACTGCATTCTCTTTGTGATTCAAACGCCGAGTTTCGCATGCCGCGCATGCACAATTCACCTGAAGAATTGCCGCTTCATATGCAAAATTTTATCTTGAATGAATCAGCGTTTCCTTATTTGGAGGCAGCTCAATGTATGAGCACGTTGTCCGAAGAAGACACCCGTTTTTTAAAAAAACTGATTGAAATTCTCGCTCAACGAGAACGCGCTTTGTCCACTGTGAATCAAACACTATAATGTCCTGATTCCATTGACAGCATCATTCTGGCGTGGCTGACATCGCCATCCGCCAAGGCCCCCTGCCCAGACTAAACTTTACATACTCTTCACCCATGGCAAGGGGCCATCACAATAGCCCATTTCAATCCAACAGCACTTTCACTCCGAATCGTCCTTTGACCGTCTGAAAGGTTGCGATGTACTTTGGTTCTTTCTTGATAGGAAATGCTCTTTCTTCTTCAAGTCGCGCCATAAAACAAGTGGCTTGAAATTTGGTGTCCATCAACTTCAGATAGTATACCCACCCCATTTGTGTCTCACTCCTTTATCGGAAGCTGACCCGTTGGCTTTTCTTCAGGCGCTACAGGAAGAACGACTGTGAACGTGGTTCCCACGCCGATTTTGCTTTCAACGAGCATATCACCACCATGTTCAACGACAATATGCCGCGCGATGGCCAATCCCAACCCTGTGCCCGACCGCGATCTCGTCCGAGCTTTATCCGCTTTGTAAAACCGCTCAAAGATAAACGGCAAATCTTCTTCAGAAATACCGGCGCCCGTATCGGCAACGCGCACATATGCATGACGATTGCGAATATCGGCAGCAAACGTGATACTTCCTTCAGGTGTATGGCGAAAAGCATTGTCCAACAAGTTCGTAAACACTTGTTCAATTCTATCCGCATCTGCGAACATATATAGTTCCTCTTTCGGCGCATCCAGTTCAAAAACGACGCCAAAATCTTGAGCCAGCGCTTGGAATTTGCGGCCGATCCGCCGCATAATCTGGGCGAAATCCACCAACTGACGGTTCATCTGAAATTGTCCGCTCTCCAGTTGTGCCAGATTCAACAAATCATTAACCAAGCGTTTCATGCGCAATGTTTCATCATAGATGATTTCGGTCAATTCTCGGCGCTGGGTCGGATCGTCAGAAATATCATCCAGCAATGCTTCGGCATATCCCTGCATCATGCTCAAAGGTGTCCTCAACTCATGTGATACATTCGCCACAAAATCTTTACGCAGTCGATCCAAACGGTGTTCTTCTGTGACATCACGCAATACGGCCAGCGTGCCACGCATATGTGTTCCATCAAATTCATACAGCGGCAACATGGTGATGACCATGTGGCGACCTTCCCAAGTCGCTTCTTGAACCGTAGGCTCCTTCACATCGCTGACATGAAAAAACAATTGCATCAAACTGTCAGGCAGTTTACGCGTATCCGATACACCTTGTTCCGCAACGGACATGGAGCGCAATCTTCTCAGTGCTGGCGGATTGGCCATCGTCACTTGCCCATCCATATCCGTGGCCACGACGCCATCTTCAAGTGATGCCAAAATACTGCTTAACTGATCTCGCTCAACCGACAAAGTCTCAATCGTATTGGCCAATTCTGTCGCCAATGTATTAAAAGTATTGCCCAGACGTCCCACTTCATCATTCGTGACCACTTCAACACGACTCTCAAAATTGCCGCGCGCCATTTCTTCCGCCGCCCGATTCATTTCAATCAACGGACGAGACAAATTTTTGGATACAACAAATGCCAATCCAGTGGCTAAAACAACACCGAGTACAGTGTCAAAAAAGATGAGACTTCGCATGCGATGAGCTGGCGCATCCAGAACGCTCATCTTTTGCGAGACGCTTAAAATGGATGGCTGCGTACCTGCGGTAGACAAATCCAAATAGACCGAAACCTCGTCTGAATCGTTAGATTTAGAATGAATAGATACCGGTTTGCCCGCGAGAAACTGTGCTTTTTGCGCTGCAGTAAAGTTGTCATACGCGGTCTTCAACTGATTGTTGGGCGTCAAAGGCGTGCTTAATTCCACATCAGCTTGCAGCACCGCCGCTGTAATCTCCTCAATCAGTTCTTGCGTCAATTGCGGCCCCTGACTCATGATCAAAGTTTGCACATTGGTCGCCAGCGTGATCAACTGATCTGTTTCCCGTTGCACGACATAATTGTTAAAAATTTGTTGCTGTAGCAAAGACAAGAGAACCAAGACAAGAAAGACCATCGCAACGATGGTCAGCCACAATTTTGCAACCAGACTATGACGAATCAAACGAATCACTGGACAACCTCGAATTTATAGCCCACACCCCAGACAGTGACAATATATTGACTCACAAGGTCTGAAGCTTGTCCCAGTTTCTCGCGCAAACGTTTGATATGTGTATCGACTGTACGCTGATCTCCATAGAATTGATAATTCCATACATCGCGTAAAAGTTCTTCACGACTAAATACTTTATCCGGACGTTGGGCCATGTAGACAAGCAAGTCAAATTCTTTGGGCGTCAGACTGATCTCGCGACTGCTTACTTCAACACGTCGTGCATCGATTTGAATCATCAGGCCAGGGAAATTTAACGTTTGCTGTAAATCGGTCCTTGCGTATTCCGTCTCACCTGTGCGCTTGAGCAAAGCCTTGATACGCATGATCAGTTCCCTTGGACTGAACGGTTTGACAACGTAATCATCGGCCCCCAGCTCAAAACCGTGAATTCGATTCATTTCATCACCAGACGCAGTGAGCATGACAATCGGAACGTCACTTTGCTGGCGAATTTGGCTGCACACATCACGTCCGTCCAAACCAGGCAACATCAAATCGAGGACAATCAAAGAAAACGGTTCAGCGAGCGCAATTTCAACCGCTTCTTTCCCGTCTTCCGCTTCCGTCACCTCAAAACCACTGCGTTCCAAATACATTTTAACCAGTCGGCGAATGCGTTCTTCATCATCAACAACTAATATGCGTGGTTGTGGCATGCGAGAACCTCCGTTCTTCATCTGCCTCCATTATAAAGCGAGATACCTTCGGCTGAAAGGTAAGAACGAATGAAAAAACGGCAAGTCGTCGACTTGCCGCAAAAATAACATATTCGTGTCAGTGCGTTGTCGGGAAAACCCGCGCGACCAATGTACGGAAATTATCCCAGATGCCGCTGATCGGTTTGCCTGCCTGAACATCGTTCGCAAAGCTTTGGAACCGCTGATACACGTCCGGATTTGCACTCACGTATACGTGATGAATACGGTTGTCAATTCTTTTGACGGCCGTTCCTATCTTGTTTTTTTGTGCCAAGCCAAGATTGGTTTTTGATTTTCCCTTTTGGGTTACGGCAACATATGCCGAATCTCCGACCACGAACGCAAACGCGTTCTTTGCGTACCCCTTTTTCACCAATCCGTTGGCGATCTTCGTCGCCAATTGCACATGGCTTTTATCCGCCACACGCCCATTCACAGGATTTCTGGTCACATTTTTTGTGGCGTTCATGACGTCTGCAGCTGGTTTTGAATTGTTGTTGACGTCGGCGCCACAACCCGTTAATACGAGTACAAAGAGCGCTGCACTGGCTATCGTTAGCCGCTTTTTCATGAATTTCACATCCCTTCGCGGTTAGGATGTAATACTCGCGAAGGTTCAATACATGATTTTCAAATTCTCTTTGCCAAAAATGTCATCTCTGACGTTTTTGCCCTTTATACGGCCGTTTCCGTCTTGCGGTCGGACGCTTCGTCGACTGCGTTTTGGGAAATGTGGGCCGCACATAAGGCGGCGGTGTCAACTGAACGCTTCTGTACAGCGCCTTCCACTCAGATGGTTCCAGTAAACGCCAGTCACCTGTCTTCATATGTCCCAACGCAATGGGCCCAAAAGCGATTCGCTTCAAGCGTTTGACCGGAAGATGGAGTTTCTCAAACATCCGCCGCACCTGGCGGTTTCGCCCCTCGTGGATGGCGATGTGCACAACGGATTCTTCCCCCTGCTTGAGCACCTCTACCTGCGCTGGCGCTGTGACGCCATCCTCCAACTCGATGCCTTCCGCGAGCATACGGCGAGCTTCCTTGTCCACCTGGCCTATGACGGTCACCCGGTAGACTTTTTCGATATCGTACGAAGGATGCAGCAAGCGTTCCGTCAACGTGCCATCGTTTGTGAATAACAATAAACCGCTGGTGTCGTAATCAAGACGCCCAACAGGGTACAATCGTTCCGCAACATCAGGTAACAGTGACATCACTGTGCGTCTTCCTTCTGGATCAGACACCGTGGTCACATGCGCCGTAGGTTTATTCAACAATAAGATCACTTTTCGCTCAGCTTGTACAGGTTGCCCGTCTACAGCAATCACTTGCTTTGCGGCATCCACTTTGTGACCCAGTTCTGTGATTTTTACGCCATCTACAGTGACATGTCCTTCGACAATCAACGTCTCGCACTTTCTGCGCGACGCCACGCCCGCATGGGCGAGCACCTTTTGCAATCGTTCTTCCATCGTTCATCTCCCTGACCGGGCTAAAGGCCCTAGAGATGTATCATACCAGACAATAAGGAAACTGCGAACACACTTGCGATCACGCTGATAAAATCGCTCAGCAAACCGACCTTCATCGCATACCGAAATCGCCGAATCCCCACACTGCCAAAGTAGACGGTGAGAATGTACAACGTTGTATCCGATGAGGCCTGCATGGTGGAAGCAAGCATCCCCAGCCAGGAATCCGGACCATGCTTTTGAAAGATATCCACCATAAACGCCAGCGAACCTTGTCCACTGATGGGTCTCAATAAACCAAGCGGCGCAACCTCAGCTGGAATGTGCAACCAATGAAGAAGCGGTGTCAGCGCACGAACAAGTATATCCATTGCGCCAGACGCGCTGAACACACTGACCGCGACGACCATCGCCACCAAATGTGGAATTAACTTCACGGCTGTCGCAAAGCCGCCCTTCGCACCATCGACAAATGTGTTGTAAATCGATACTTTTCGCACATAGCCAAAGAGCAAAATCGTACCTATCATCACCGGTAACATCCATTCGCTCACAGCAGTCATGAAGGATTGCATCATGTCTGCCTCCGCCTATCCAAACGTCGGAACAGTTTGTCCAATATGATGGCTGCGGCGGTGCCGATGATGGACGCGACCAGGGTGGTTCCCACGACAGCGGTCGGTTGTGCTGAATGGTATTGCATGCGAAAGGCGATCACAGTGGTCGGTACAAGCGTGATACTTGCCGTATTGATGGCAAGTAGCGTGCACATTGCATCACTCGCGCGCTCTTTTTCAGGATTTAAAGTCTGTAGTTCCTGCATCGCCTTGAGGCCAAGCGGAGTAGCCGCATTGCCTATGCCCAGCAAATTTGCACTCATATTTGCCAGAATGGCCCCCATCGCTGGATGCTCTGCGGGCACAGACGGAAACAAAAACTTCGCAATGGGTCGTAGGATGCGCGAAAGCCAGGCGATTGCCCCAGCTTTCTCCGCGATGTTCATCAGCCCAAGCCACAACGCGATGACACTAATCAGTCCAATCGACAACATCACGCCTTTTTCCGAGCCTTTGATCACAGCGTCCGCCACACTGTCCATCCGGCCCGTAAACATTGCTGTCACAATACCTACGAGAAATAAGATAAGCCATATGAGGTCGATCACGACTGGCACACCCCCACGGGACAAACCCCTGTTTGTCCTTACAAGCGTATGCCAGTCGCGAACGATCTAACACTAGAATTGTCGGTGTTACACCACCGGTGGCCGGTCAGGGGCGTCGTCGTGGCGCACTTGATGAATGAAGGATTGAATTCGTTCCATGACCGATGGCGCCATATCAATGAGACGGTCATAAAGTTGATTCTGATTGTCCGTGGACAAGAGACGAACGTTGTTGCCATGCACAATCAAGAACCCAATCGGGGTAATGGAAACACCACCGCCCGAACCGCCTCCGAATGGATTTTCTCCATCGCTGTTGCTGCCCCTTGTTTGCTCGGCCTGAAACTCACTGCCACCCGCCGCAAAGCCAAAACCGACTTTGGAAACCGGAAGGATGACGGTACCATCTGGCGTCTCTACCGGATCGCCAATAATGGTATTGACATCGACCATTTCACGGATATTCGACATGGCCGTCTGCATGAGGCCCTGAATTGGGTGATCCAATGCTACGTCCTCCTTTTCCAGACCCAGAACAACTGGATGCCTGCGCTGATAGCGTAACCTATGCGGACACGCATTATGCCGTTGATCCTGACGTGAAAAAGGGTTTGATTGAAGACCGGGCGAACATTGACTTGAGGTGTTGTGCGATATTGGCACAGTGAACTAGAATATCCGACCGCAGTGTCAATCACTGCATACAGTGCACCGACGGCCATTCCAGTGAATGCTGCATCCATCAGCCCAACGTTGGCCTCGACAAGCAGTTCGTGCACGCAGACTCGTCGTGTAAATCGTTTGATGATTCGGGTCAGCCTCTTTAAAAATGAATACAAAGGACCAACTCCGCCTAGAAAACCGGCGACATCAGATAAAGAAATCACTTTGTGTGTCTTCTGCTGATTTTTCGCTTCCGCTTGTACGCCAATGGTGGGCCCTTCAGCCGTGAGTCCAGCCTTCACCGAAGTGAGTTCGCGCCGAATTCGAATCAGGCCGAAAAGATAGCGCAGTTCAACAAAACCATGCCCCTCATCCCGATGTTCTAAACGCAGATGAATTTCCAATGGCATATACAAGAGAAGCAGCATACAGACGAGAATTATGCATATGAGGAAAACCCAAGTCATCGCAAATGCCACCTTCTCACGTCGGTGACATTATGTGCCGATTTTAGCTTTACTATGCACTTAGTCGCGCGGCATTTCGGTAGGCAACACAAACAGAGATACGTCTTTTTCCTCTGGCGTGGCAGGCAATGGCGGGAGTTCTGTCAGGGATTTCAAGCCAAAGTGGCGCAAAAAATGATCTGTCGTGCCAAATAAGATAGGACGCCCTGGCGCATCCTGGCGCCCGACTTCCCGAATCAGTTGGCGGTGGACCAGTGTCGCCAACGCGCGGTCTGACTGTACACCGCGGATTTCATCCACGTCAATCCGCGTGATGGGTTGTTTGTAAGCCACAATGGCCAGCACCTCCAGCGCGGCTGCGGAGAGGCTTGTTTGCATCGGCGTTTGCGCCATGCGCTTCAGGTATGTCGCATGTTCCGGGCGTGTCATCAATTGCCATGTATCTGCGACTTCCTGTACAGCAATTCCAGCATTCCGATCATCCAAGTGCTGCTGTAACTGTTGACACAGGTTGCGCGCATCCGAGACACTGCACTCCAAAATGCTAGCTAAATCGGATGTTTGAAGCCCCTCGCTGCCTGCCGCAAACAGGAGCGCTTCAATGGTGGCCAACAAATTCATTGCCCGTCTCCCCCCGTCCAAACCAGTTCCAAAACACTAAACGGTTCCTCCTGAATACATTCGACTTTCTTGTCCTTGACCAGTTCCAGAATGGCGAGAAAAGCGGACACCAATGCGTGGCGCGTCTTCGCAAAATCAAACAGGTCTTCAAACAGAATGCGGCGATAACGAGATAGGCGGATTTCCAATTCCGCCATGATGTCTTCCACGCGTTCCACATGGCCTCGTATCTCTGCGACCTGTTGTGTTTTCGGCATGCGCGCATATAGTTTGCGGAATGCGTCGACGAGGTTCCAAAGAGACACGCCAGTCAACTCCGGCACCTCACGCCGCTTGAATGGCGTCAAATCCATTGGCGCGCGCGAATAGACCTGCGCCTGCTGATTTGCCATATCTGACAATTGCATCGCGGCCCACTTACAGCGCTCATATTCAATCAACTGTTCCACAAGCGGCGCGCGCGGATCCTCTTCCTCGTCGACACTTGTCTTTTGCCGTGGCAGCAACATACGTGATTTAATGGCGAGCAAAGTGGCTGCCATCACGACAAACTCACTGGCAATATCCAAAGACCATTCTTCCATTGCCCGCAGGTACTCCAGATATTGATCCGTTATCTCGGCAATCGGAATGTCGTGGATGTCCACTTCATTTTTGCGTATCAAATGCAAAAGGAGATCCAGCGGTCCTTCGAATTGAGCCAATTTTATCTCATAGCGTTGCATGCCGCTCACACGCCCTTATCCAAACCATGACCAAATCCATGAACTCAATGCTTGTGCCACATCACCGAAAATGAGATTGCGAAACTGCGGCACAATAAATAAGAGAAGCAAAATAAACGGTCCGTATGTATCCAATTTACTATAGGCCAAGGCCTGGCGATACGGCAATAAATGACGTAAAATTTGCGATCCGTCAAGAGGCGGCAAAGGAATGATATTGAGTAGAAAAAGGGACACATTCACGCCGCCGATGATGGACAACAAATTCAACATTGGGCTGCTATAGGAGACAAAAGACAATGCAAAGTAACTTAAAACCGCCAAAATGAAATTTGAAGCAGGTCCAGCAGCTACTGAAATGATGAAAGATAGACGTGGACGACGAAAATTATTCATATTGATGGGAACGGGCTGCGCCCACCCAATCCCGACGAGCAAAATCATGATGATGCCCAAAAAATCCAAATGGGCAAGCGGATTGACGGTAAGCCGACCATTTAGACGCGCCGTCTTATCGCCTTGCAAATCGGCTGCCAGCGCATGTGCGTACTCGTGAACCACGAGACTAAATAGCACCACAAAAATGGTCAATATATAACTTGGCGTCAAAAAACCGAGCAATGTGCAACCTCCCGAAAAATTGTGTAGGCCTCATTATAGCACAGCATCATTACAAGCGCCGCAGGCGAACAGGCCACCAGATGCGCTCCAACGGACTCATCACGCTCACTTCCGCTATGCGTTTGCGTGCTCGTTTTATAAATACATCGTCATTGGTCAAAATGACAAGCCGATTTTGATCACTAAACGGCAGCCCCACGGGCAATTCCATAACGTGAGCAAAGTTCTGTTTTGCCGCTTCTGTAAAGGACCCTAGAGCGGAACGCCTCATACTGAACCCAATCACGTTATACACCACCACACCGTGTTCTGTGATGACGTTTGGCAACGCCTTGATGACCTCTGGGCTCAATGCAGGTTGATATATGTCATTGCGCATGAATGCGTCAATAAAAACCATATCGTAGCGCATCGGTAAATCAGCGCGCAAAAAGGCGATTCCGTCACCGACCCAATAGTCAGCACGCCGGTGACTCGGCGCATCAAAGTAGTGAATCGCCACATCTAGCACCGTTTGGTCAATCTCGACCCCTTGCAAAACCGCATCTGGATACTCGGCCAAAAGCGAATGAAGTGCTGTGCCGGTGCCGACACCAACAGACAAAAATGTCTTCACTTCATCCATAGTATGTACAAGCGCACGAAAAGCGCGTTGGTAAGGGAAAACCGGCCGGTCAGGCCGGGACATGTCGCGCGCCCCTTGCCAACCACCTCGCTTACCAAAGCGCATCATCCGCAATTGATTTCGCTCTACCACTTCGATTTGGCGGTGTATTGTGCCCTGTTCTGAGTAAATGATAGAAATGGTATTCAGTCCCATTCTGTGGAGTTTGTTTTCCTCATCAGTATACAACACGGGATAGGGACTATGGAGTCATGCATGCGCCGGTGTCGTACGTTGCCAAAAACGGGACAAGAATGGCCACATTGGGCGCACTACGCCTATAAACGACTGGAACATGCCAAAGTAGCGGAACATTCGCGGCAAGAACATCAACAGACCCATCATATTTGTCGTCACCTCCGCGCATTTCTGTGTTCAGCGTATGCGGAAGCTGTAAGTTTGCTGTGGGCGCCATCTCGAAATCGCTTGGCGTCAAGCGAGAGTATCCATTCAAGTGCGGCGGTTGTGACAGGCGATCCTCGTTCTGGCGCATCGTGGCCATTCATTTTGCCCACATCCCCGATGCCAATCACCAAAGGGGCGTCAAACCGCCGCAAGATGTCCACCGTGTCCCCATGAATCACGTAAGAAGAAAGCGCCTGCCCGTTTTTATCGACGGCAGTCTCCACCTTATTTCCTTGCCAATCGATGCTGAAGTCCACAGCAGCGCCATCCACTTGATTTGTATTGGAAGCGACGGCCAACGTTGCAATGACTTCCACATCCGGATGATTGAGCAGTACGCTAAGGGCCTGTTCACCGCCAGACTCGTTGCCATCTCCATTGTCATCCAACATGACAATCACCGGATCGTATGGCGTCTGTCGGATATAGGTCACCATTTGAACGCCTGACAAAGGCGTGGGATTGCCAGCGCTTTGCGCAATGACTCGACATCTCGTGCGCTTCGCTGCTATTTTCAAAGCGCGCAGCGCCATATGGTCTCCGTCTGTCACCACAATGACCCGTTTTTTGTTCGATGGATTGTCATTTTGCTTGAACATGGCGAATCATCCTTTCGGTTTCGCCAACGACGCAGCCAAAAAGGCGAACACAATGGCTGCTGAAATCCCTGCGCTTGTCACTTCAAAGATACCCGTTATGATCCCAATCAACCCGTGTAGATGCGCTTCGTACATCGCCCCGTGCACCAAGGAGTTGCCGAAACTCGTGATGGGGATGGTCGCACCTGCACCTGCGAAGCGAATCAATGGTTCGTACAGTCCAAAACCATCCAAAATTGCGCCAGCAACCACAAACATCACCATGATATGCGCGGGGGTGAGTTTAGAAAAATCCATAATCACTTGTCCCAGCGCACAAATCCCACCGCCAATGACAAATGCCCAAATAAATACGGACCAACTTGGCATTACGATTCATCCTTCCTTTCGCTCAAACACGACAGCATGCGAAATACTCGGAATTGCATCATGCTGTTGCGCGCTGACCGTGGATAAAAGCGCACCTGTCGCGCTGACCAATATCCGTTTCCACTGCCCATCCAAGAGTTTTCCAAGTAAATGGCCAAATGTGACGATGGTGCAGCAAGCGCCACCACTGCCACCAGAAAATACCTCGCGTTGTGTTTTGTCATAGACGAGCATGCCACAATCCGTGAGCTGGTTTAACTCGCTGATCCCCTTTTCCTTGAGCAATTCTTTAAGCAATGTATGTCCGATGTCCCCTAAGTCCCCTGTTGCGATGCAGTCGTAATCGGCAAATGTGCGATTGGTGTCGCGCATGTGACAAAGCAGCGTATCCGCTGCAGCAGGCGCCATGGCTGCGCCCATTTCCCATGGACTTGTGACCCCATAGTTCACAACACGGCCAACAGTTGCATGAGTCACCTCAATTTGTTTTCGCGTGTTCGTCAAAAGCGCCATGCCCGCACCAGTGACTGTCCGCTGCGCCGTCGGCGGTTTTTGTGCGCCATATTCGGTCGGATACCGAAACTGCCGTTCTGCGGTGCTGGTATGACTGGATGTTCCAACCAACGCGTTTTCCGCATAGCCAGTGCTCACCAACACACTGCCAATGGTCAAAGCTTCACAGATTGACGCGCAAGCGCTGTATACGCCCAAAGACGGTGCAGGAAAAGGGCGCAAACCAAAATAAAAACCAGTCAGTTGCGCGTTTAAATCACCGCCGATAAGCACATCAATTTGCTCAGAAGTCAAGTTTGCCTTTTGCATGGCGATTTGCGCCGCCTGACCGAACATGCGCTGCTCTGAATGCTCCCATGTGTCTCCGTCGATCCGATCATTGGCGTGACGCACGTCAAAACATTGCCCTAATGGACCGTCACTTTCAACTTGCCCTGCCACCGTGCCTGTTCCGGCGACATAAACCGGATTCTGTGTAAAATCGTAAGTTTGCCGACCTAACTTGCTCATGCAACAACCTCCATGTATCACAGATGCATGACAATGTAACGAATCAAGGACACAAAAAACGCGCTGACAACCCCAAAGACAATCACTGGCCCCGCGAGTTTGAACATGTTTCCGCCAACGCCAGAAACCCAGCCTTCACTGCGATGCTCCATCGCCGCTGAAGTCATTGTGTTGGCAAATCCTGTGACAGGCACTGCCGACCCTGCTCCCGCCCATTGGGCAAATCGATCGTAAACGCCGAGGGCAGTAAACACCGCGGACAAGAAAATCATCACTGCGGCGGTCGGATTGCCGGCAGTAGTCACTTTAAAATGGCCATAGCGAATAAACAGACTTTGAATGACCTGACCAAGTTCACAAATCAGTCCACCAATGACAAATGCGCGAACCGTATTCAAGAAAATTGGACGTGCCGGACGGTGTTTTTTGACCAATTGTTGATATTTTTCGCGGTCCGCATTGGTTATGCTCGACATCTGCTCATTCCTCCAACGACGTGCTCTCTTTATGTATTGTGCCCAAGGCGGAAGAACATACTCTGCGCCAACTCCACATGAAAAAGCTGCCTCCAAAGTGTTTTACACCTTGAAGACAGCGCCCAAAATGATGGATGCCAACGCATCACCATCATTCTTTGATTGAATTTTATTTGTACGCACATGGCAACCCTTTATGCAGAAGATGCAATTATTCGAGTTGCTCTTTGATTTGTTGCAGAATGCGTTTCTCCAAACGCGACACCTGCACTTGCGATATGCCCAGTACACGCGCGACATCACTCTGCGTCTTATCCTTGAAGAAACGCATATAGACAATATAGCGTTCGCGTTCCGGCAGACGGCCGATAATTTCGTGCAAGGCAATCTTGTCAAACCAGCCCTGCGCCTCTTCATCAGCAATTTGATCCATCAAGTAAATCGGGTCTCCGTCATTTTCGTACACCGTCTCATGAATGGAGGCCGGTGCACGCAGCGCTTCTTGGGCGAACACAATTTCTGAAGGTTCCATGTCCATCGCTTCCGCCAGCTCAGTAATATGCGGTTGACGCCCCAATTTTTTCGCTAAATCATCGCGAACATGCCGGATCTGTTTCGCCGTCTCCTTGAGGCTGCGGCTGACTTTCACCGTGCTGTCGTCGCGCAAAAATCTCTGTATTTCGCCAATGATCATCGGCACAGCATAAGTTGAAAACTTGACATCGTACGACAGATCGAACTTGTCCACAGCTTTCATCAGGCCAATACAACCGATTTGAAACAAGTCGTCTGCATCATAACCACGCCCCAAGAACCGCTGTACCACGGCCCAAACAAGGCGCTGGTTATGTATCACGAGCGTATCTCTCGCTTCTTGATTGCCGCTTTGACTGGCCGTGATAAGCGATTTGACTTCGTCGTCGGACAGCTTTTTGTTCTTCGCGTTCTTTACGGAAGTCTCTTTTGCATAGTCCATGTCAGAGACCCCCATTACTTGCGATTTGGATCTGCACCAAAGGATTTGATCATGGTCACACGGGTTCCTTCACCAACAGTGGACTCCACTTCCAATTCATCTACGAAACTCTCCATGATGGTCAGCCCCATGCCCGATCTTTCTAATTCCGGCCGAGAAGTGTACAGCGGTTGACGTGCCTCCTCAATGTCTGAAATGCCAATTCCCCTATCGGTGATCACAATTCTGACCGTCCGATCATAAATTGCGCATTCAATCTGCACATCGCCTTCTCTTTCTTCGTACCCATGAATGATTGCGTTTGTGACCGCCTCGGAAACGGCGGTCTTCAGTTCCGTCAATTCTTCCATGGTTGGGTCCAATTGCGCTACAAAAGCCGCAACTGCCACGCGTGCAAGTGACTCATTTTCGGAACAGCTCGGAAATTGGAGTCGCACGTAGTTGTCTACCTTTGGTTGGCTTGCCACGTATTCCACCTTCATCACGCTCCTTTGACCGCTTGCACCGCAACATCTTCGACCTCATATACGGGGAGCACTTTTAACAAACCCGACATTTCAAACAGCTTCTGCAGTGGTGGACTTACCTCGCACAGGGCCATCTGGCCGCCATGCTGGGAGACCGTCCGCAACCGACCGAGAATCAAGCCAAGACCTGAACTATCCATAAAGTCGATGTTGCGGAATGACATCACCAGTCCCTGATAATGAGATTTTTCCAATTGCGCTTCAATTTTATCGCGAATTTGCTCAACGGCATGGTGATCCAGATCTCCATGAAGGCTGACGACGAGCACCCCGTTTTCGAATCTTGAATTGACTGACACCGTTGTATTCTCCTTTCATAAACGGCTCTTTCAGCATTCAAATTGGATGGAGTGTCCGCTAAATCCTGCCCATTGACAAAACTAGAAGCATTTCTACGAAATTCGACAAGGACTCAAATGGCTTATCCAAGATACAAACGATTTTCAATAGAGAAATGTGCAAATCAACCGCAAGCCATAGTACAATAAAAGTAAAATCTGTTGGAGGCTCTCCCTATGGATACACTCGGCAAAAAAATTCGTACTCTTCGAAGAAAACAGAAGTTGACACAACAAACTTTGGCCGAGGGGCTCGTGACCGCTAGCATGATTAGCCAGATCGAGGCGGATCGAGCGACCCCGTCCGAAAGCCTTTTGCAACAAATTGCCAAACGACTCGGTGTCGAAGTCAGTTACTTCGCCTCTGATTTATTAGATAAGTCTGACGAGATGCAAACTTACCGCCAAGCGCGACATCTCATGGGTGAACATCGCTACAAAGAGGCGATCGATCTACTCAACACCTTATCGTGGCCGCTATCTCCACAATTCAAAGCAGAGGTCGTCTTTAACGAGATGGCAAACTGCTATCTCCAAATGGGGCAATTACATGACGCAGCGCGGATGTATGAATGCGTCATTCAGGCAGGCTATGAAAAAAACGATGTGGCCACCGCGATTCACGGTTACTACAATGTAGGCAATACCAAAAGACGGCTTGGTGAAGAGCGAGTGGCATGTATGTATTGGCAACGGGCAGGGGATCTATTGCGTCAATACGACAACATGTATATGCCCATTGGGCTTAAAATACAAGCAAACCTTGGCCGCCTGTATCTTCAAGAGGGAAACTGGGTGCAAGCGCGCCGCGCGTACGAAGAGGCGCTTCGCTTAACCAATAAATATGGGGGTAATTTGGATCTGGCAAAGATATACCAAGGGCTTGCCTATGCGTGCATGAAAATCGGAGAATTTGATGTTGCACTGGAATATAACATGCTCGCCATTGACGCGCACACGGACGCAAAGAATGTCAAGGATGTGCTGAAATGCCAAGTAAATCATGGCATGATATTGCGCACTGCAGGTCGCTACGCTGAAGCGCAACAGCACTTGCTTGCACTGCGGCAGCATCTGTCCAATGACGAGGATATTGTAGCTTTGGCCATTGCCCACGAGTTGGCGCTGGTGGCATCGGCGCTTCAGGATTTTGATGGAACGCTTGCTGAAACGGAAACGGCGCTTACACACGCGCTTCTCAATGAACAGATTGAAGGGGAAATTCGCCTGTTGCGAGCCAAGACATATGTGGAACTCGGCGCATTGGAAACCGCTTTACGCGAAGTTGAGCAAGGGCGCGCCTGTTTGACAGACAACCATTCGACAGCTTTAACCATTGCATTTCGCGATGTCGAGCGGCAATGCTGGATGCAATCCGGACGTGAATCAGATATTATCGCAACCTGTGTAGCAGAAGCTCAACGCATCCTGGGCGCTCAGCCCAACCAGTGTGATCAAAACATTTCCGCGTAAATAAGAATTATCAGCAAATTTTTCTGCCGCTCGACAAACATGTCGACTGGAGTCGAGCGGCACTCCGTTTGTCAATCCGCTGTTCCAAAAGTGATGATCTTCTTCACTGTCTTGCCAAAACCTTGAATAAAATTGGCTTTCTGAACGCTCGTTTTTGCAATGAGCGGCACTTTGGCAACCATGTGGTGATTGACCATCACTTTCAGTTCACCCACTTTGTCACCTTGCCGCACTGGCGCTTTCATTTTCATCAATTCAATTTGCGTCTCGTAGCTGACTTTCGCAGCGCGCTGTGTGACAAAACCAACAGGCGCAGCTGTAACCGCCTCGACTTTATCCACTCGCCCTTTGGAAACCTTCGCCTTGGCGACGACATGCCCTTGTGGATAAATCAGTTTTGATGTGTAGTTGCTAAAGGCCCAGTTTAACATGCCGCTTACTTCTGCGTTCCGCACTGGTGGTTTCGGTTCACCCATCACCACAGCAATGACTCGAAATCCTTGTTTTTTCGCGGTGGCTGACAGACAATACCTCGCTTCTTGCGTGTACCCTGTTTTCAGCCCATCTACTCCGTCGTAAAAACGGACAAGCTTATTTGAATTCACGAGCCACAATGGGTGTGCTGAACCTTTGCGAAGATAGTCGCTGTAAACAGATGTGAATTTTGTTATCTCTGGATATTGAAGCAGCGCCTGGGACATCACCGCAATATCATGAGCAGAAGCATAGTGATTTTTTGCGGGCAGACCATTGCAGTTTACAAAATGGGTATCATTCATACCAAGCTGTTTAGCCTTTTGGTTCATTTGGGCGACAAATGCCTCTTCACTGCCGCTCAAATGTTCAGCCATCGCCACACATGCGTCATTCCCAGAAGCAATGGCGATACCTTTTACCATATCGCGCACACTCATGGATTCGTTCGGTTCGAGGAAAATTTGCGATCCGCCCATACTTGCGGCATATTCACTGGTTTTTACCTGATCTGTCCATTGCACACGACCAGCGTGAATGGCATCCATAATCAACAACATCGTCATGATTTTGGTAATACTAGCCATCGGAAGTTCTTTGTGAGCATTTTTTTGATATAAAATCTTTCCAGTTGTTGCATCCATGATGACAGCCGATTTTGCCTCTTTTGCCAGAGAGACGTTCACTTCAGGCTGTGCAGTCTTTGTACTTGACACCAATGCTGAATCATCGACATAAGGCACAACGGAAGTCGCTGCAAATGATGACGTTAAAAAACTGGCATTTGTTGTACCCAATACACACGAACATGCAATGGCCGTTGTGGCAACACTGCGCTTCCAATTGGGCATGATGATACCCTCCTTCGTTTACCGTGATGGCTAGGAATTCAGGGTTATTGTGTACATCGAAGCCCAAAAATATAAAAAAGAAGAGGCGCCTTGCGGCACCCCTCTGCTATATTCATCATGATTGATGTGAAAAACCAGATGAAAGCGTATGCCAAAAACTAGAACCTGCCTGCGGGTTTTTGACTGAAAAAAAATCTGCCAGTGTGGCGCCAATATCTGCAAATGTCGTGCGTATGCCCAAATCAATCGCCTGACGAATGCCGTGATGATAGACCAACAATGGCACAAATTCGCGCGTGTGATCAGTGCCAGGGGTCGTGGGATCACAACCGTGATCAGCAGTGATACACAGCACGTCTGTATCCCTTAGTTTGGTGATGACATCTGCAAGCTGCACATCAAATGCTTCAATGGCGCGAGCGAACCCAATGGGGTCATTGCGGTGTCCATATTTGGAGTCAAAATCAACGAGATTTACATATAAAACACCCTGGCTCCAATTGTCCATCTGTTTTAACAACACGTTCATGCCGTCCGCATTGTCATGTGTATGAATGGCTTCTTGAATGCCTGACCCGCCGTAAATGTCCCCGATTTTCCCGATTCCAATCACCGGAATCCCAGCATCGTCAAGCGCGTTTAACACGGTGTTGCCAAACGTCAGTGAATAATCACGCCGATTGTCTGTTCGCTCAAAGTGCCCCAGTGTACCTTTAAACGGTCGCGCAATCACACGCCCAACTGCATGGTCACCGACCAGAATTGATCTTGCATATGTACACCAGTCATAAAGGGTTGCGACTGGAACAATCTCTTCATGTGCGGCAATTTGAAAGACGCTGTCCGCAGATGTGTAGACGATTGGTCGCCCAGTCTCCATGTGGATTTTGCCGTATTCCTCAATGACGACCGTACCAGACGCAGGTTTGTTCGCAAGTACCGGCTTGCCGACATATTGTTCAAACGGTGACAAAATTTCTCGCGGAAACCCCTGTGGATACGTCGGCAGCAGTTTATCCAAAATGACACCGACAAACTCCCAATGCCCGTTTGTTGTGTCCTTGCCGCTCGACTGTTCTTGCATCTTGCCGTAAGCGCCGCAAACAGTTGTCGACTCCACACCCGCCACATCAGCGATCCGCCCAAGGCCGAGCTTGGCGAGATTGGGTGTTTTCAAACCAGCAACTGCCGATGCGACGTGCCCAATTGTATTGCTTTGCGCATCAGCAACCCCATAACTTTGGGCATCTGGTGCCGCACCGATGCCACAGCTGTCCAATACAATCCAAATCCACCGACGGTTCGAAGTCACAGGGTATCTCTCCTCTCAAGATGGCCATTCTGCCCGAGGATGCGCAGCAACGTAGATTTCTCTCAATCTTCCTTTCGTCACATGCGTATAGATTTGGGTCGTCGAGATGTCGGCATGTCCCAGCATTTCCTGCACCGCGCGCAGGTCAGCGCCGCGTTCCAACAAATGTGTGGCAAATGAATGACGCAGCGTGTGCGGTGTGATCTCTTTGAAAATACGCGCTTCATTGGCGTACTTCTTCAATATTTTCCAAAACCCTTGCCGCGACATCTGAGTGCCATGATGGTTGAGGAACAGCGCTTGTTCCGAAACATGGCGCATAAACGACGGTCTGCCCACTTCCATATAGGTGTGCAACGCCTGCAAGGCAAATTCGCCAATGGGAATAATTCTTTCCTTACCGCCCTTTCCCATACATCGCAGAAACCCACTCGACAGATGTACATCGCCGCATTGTAATGAAACCAACTCACTTACCCGAATCCCCGTGGCGTACAACAATTCGAGCATGGCATAATCGCGTAATCCAGCTATAGAAGACTTGTCCGGCGCTTGCAACAGACGTTCCACTTCTTCCGGCGTCAGCACGCGAGGCAGTCGTTTTTCAATCTTCGGTGTTTCCACATGAATGGAAGGATCTTGGACAATGAGTTCTTCGCGAACAAGAAAGTGAAAGAAAGAGCGAATACTTGCCAAATTGCGTGACATCGTTGAGTTCGCGCGTCCAGCATCTTGTAAATGGCGCAAGTAAAGAGAGATGTGGTGCTGCTCGATTTCTTGAAAAGCCGTATGGCCGCGTTTGACAAGATACGTGTGAAACGTGTGCAAATCGCGCTCGTATGACTCCAAAGTGTTTGCCGACAAACCGCGTTCGACCGTCAGATAATCGACAAAGCGGCGAATCCACTCGTCCATTGGTGTTGCTCCTTTGACCACGACGTTGAACCCAATTTGCTCCAACCGTCTCCAAAATTATCTTGTACGTTAATTCAACGTCAGTGGTAAAACTCCTTCTCCATTCGACATAAAATGACACGCGATGAAAAGGCGCTGTCAGTTCCCTAGCCTGATGTCATTCAAAAGTGTGCGCCACCAGGAGAAACTTTGCCCACCGTGATTTGATGCGAGCACAGAGACATATGGCGGTGTGGGTGGAGAAAATTTGTCCGGTGAAGTGCGAAAATACACCTCTAGTTGGAAAAGGAAAAAAACCAGGGAAGCGACTGTCACCGCAATGATGAACGTCTTAAGAAAATCAAAAATATGGCTCACACATATCACGCTCCGTTTTAACACTCCGGATGACTCATCAACCGCAAAATGACCGCTTGGTTGTCAGGTTGAACACGAACATCCTGTTGTAAAACATTACGCGCAATGTGGCCGCATCTTTCACATCGGTGCACAATTTGGTATCCCTTTTTTGAATTGTAATCCACGCGCACTGGTCGCATCAGACCGCCACAATCAGCCGCCCTGTCGCCAGGGCGAACATCCAAGTGCACCGAATAAAGACAGTTGGGACAATGATTGCGGCAACTGTGTTCACTCGGCAATACATCATGTCCACAGTTTGCGCAGACAAAAGATTCGTTGCGATGTGTAAACTGGCGCATAGTACTTCCCCCTTTGTTCACGCTGACCAACATCGCGATGTAAAGCATCTATGAGACGCACAAACTGCAATCGCTTATATCAAAAGACTTGCCAATAAATGCGGCACTAAAAACGCTTGAATAAACGCCCCAAGCATCAATCCGCCGCCACATAGCACAAATGTGCCAGTATATTGTAAAAACCGCAGAGTTAAACGGGTGATGGGCAGCCGTTGCTGCAGAATCTGCTGTGAAAAACGAATGGCCGTCACTGCGGCGATAAACAGCGTTAGAAAAGTAATTAATTGGTGCAAAAAGATGCCAAGTCCGGCCAGCAAGAATCCCTTCCAGCCAAATTGCAGCGTTGTATAGCCAACTGCAAAGCCGACCGTAAACGCCCGCAGAAAAATGGTGGCGATGACAAACGGGATCCCGATGACAGAAACGCCAAACAACCACAGCAAAGCGAGTATCTGCGCATCTCCCATCAATCTCTGCCACCAGAGATCACTGCCTGTGGCCAACTGATTTTGCTTGATGGCGGCGAATAAATGTTGCAAGGCATTGCCAAGCACCATGGTGTCGGTCTGCCCCAATTGTGCAGACACAATTGCGCCAAATATCAGCCCACATAAGGTCACACCCATTAAAAATGACCAAAGGTGAAGATGGCGACTTGCTTTTGCTTGGACAAACATTTTCAATTGCGACCACGTTTTAGACCATGACAAATTCTGCAACGACGGGTTAGTGTACACTGCTGCAATGCGTGGCTTCAAGTTATGTCCCCTCCTAAAACACTAGTGGTTTCACAACTTAAGCCTATGAGCCAACTTCTGCAGATAGACTAGATTACGAGTTTTCCGTAGCGTCCAGCACCGCCAACCTGCCACTGTACATCACCGCACTTGGCTTGATAGATGGTCTGCGCCAATTTTGCACCAACCACATCTGTCAAATCACCCTCTGTCGCATTCGTCAACACAGCCAGTTCGTCGCCATAAGCCGCAATGAGACGTTTGTACACGGCAGGCCCCACCCCCGGTATCGCCGCGAGGGGAACTTGGTGATGATATGGCGGACGATGCGCCGGATGAACAGGCTCCGGACAATCAGCCAGTTGCTGCAGGCGATCCCAGACCCCAGTCACTTGATGGCGACTTGTCGGACAAGCGCATCCAGTTCCATCAGAAGTGATGATTTGATCACACTTGCGACAGCGGGATCGATAATATTTGCCATGCTCCGGATGTAATCCATGATTTGCCTGCACACGCCTTCCTTCAATGCGGTGCAGGGCACGTGCCACTTCGGCAAAAGACAAGTTTTCCAACTCTATCTCATTATATTCGCGGGCGATATTTGCCAGGCCATGCGCATCTGAATTGGACAAGTATGTGATGTCCTGCAACTCGCTGATGCGATCAGCCATATTGGTGTCAGAAGACAATCCGAGTTCCAGTGCATCGATGTCGGCAAGCGGCAACAGCTCAATGAGTTGATCCACACAACTGCCCAGCGCGCCCTTGAAAGGTGTAAACGCATGGTGCACGATAAGCAACCCTTGCCGCTCGTGTGTTTGGCGTGCGAGTGTGGTGGCGTCCGTCCTGGCCAGTTGTGAAGACAACTGTGTGTTTTTTTGAACAGTGCGCAGCCATCGGTTAAAATCGGTCGCCGCGCACAGCGTGGGCAACCAACAGCCAAAATGGGCAGCGCCGCCATGTGGACCGCGTATTTCCACCTCTGCGCCGAGCAAGACAAGTAATCTGTCGCAATAGATCAGTCCGCCGTCCACATGCGGTACAAGCGTCCCAGCTGCCATTTGCGCCGCAATCTCCTCTAATACGTGATCACACGCTGCGTCAATAACCGTGACAACTTGCAATCCTTTTACAAACGCCGCATGAAATAATAGACTCTCCAAGGTGAGCGAAGCGCCCGCCGCAATTTTCACTGGTCGCCCCATCGCGCGTCCGATATGAATGTGGAAATCTGCAAAGTACGTGTTCATGATTTGGTACCCAGCCACCACAACAGCGCAACCAATGTTTTGGCATCCGCGATCTCGCCAGAAGTCAACATGGATTCCACTTGTTCGCGACTGACCAAGGTCGTTTCGACAAACTCGTCCTCATCAAGGTTGAGTTCCCCTTGCTCTAAATCTGCAGCGTAGTAAACGTGTAAAACCTCATTTGCGAAGCCAGGACTGGTGAAAAAGGTGTGTATTTTTTGCAGCCGCGCAGCCGCATACCCTGTCTCTTCCGCCAGTTCCCGTTTTGCCGCATCATCTGGCGCTTCGTTTGCTTCCAGTTTCCCCGCAGGGATTTCCCAAAGTACCCGTTCACACGCCTTGCGGTACTGTTGCACCAGCAATACATGGTTCTCCTCCGGCTCAGCGAGTACGGCCACAGCGCCAGGATGGATGATGACTTCGCGTGTGCTGGTCTTGCCGTTAGGCAAGCCAACCGTCAGTTTTTTCAACTGTACCACGCGTCCTGTAAAAATCGTCTCTTCTGCGATTGTGGGTTCCTCAAAAGACAAGTAGGTCACTCCATTCTTTTGTATCCGTCTGTCACCCTTGCCGACTTGTATTTATGCGTAAAGAAATAACCGATGCTCAAGATGGCCGAGATGGCCAAACACGCGTAAAAACCGAGGCGTTGATCACGCTCTGTCAAGGCATACCCCGCTAAAAAGACGATGGCGGCCATCGTGATGAATGTAGATATGGGTTGTCCAAAGGTCAAGCGAGATATATGTTTATGCGCGTTCTTCCCAGGACTCTCATTCCGGTGACGCCAGGAAACGAACGTCATCAATATGATGAACCAGTTGAAAAATGTGAAAAAGCTCGAAGCGCTGATAAGAAAATTATACACGCTTGACGGGAGCAAATACGACAAACCAATAAAGATGGCTAAACCAATTGCTGTAAAAATTAATGCGCCATACTGAACCTGTCGTTTTCCAAGCGTGCGGGTTGTAAAAGACGGCGCTTCTCCGCTGTGACTGAGACTGCTCAAAATCTGATTCGCGGAGAATACCGCGCCAGCCATGACGCTAAATGAGGCGATCAAGATGACCGCATTGAACACATCCGCCAGTATGGTCAAATGGAGATGTTGGAGCGCCTGAACAAATGGGCTGACATTGGTACTGACCGACCGCCAAGGTTGCACCAAGAGTATACCGCCGATGGAGAGGATATACATTAACCCCAGAATGGTCACTGTCCAGATTCCGCCGACATCAAGCTGCTTCGGATGTCTCAATTCGACTGCGGCGGTGCCAAACACGCCGATGCCAGCATAGGCAAAGATGACAATCAGCATGGAACGAAACACGCCACCCGCACCGTGTGGAAAAAAGCCGCTGCCAGATGTTGCAGCATGTGTCCCCGTGACGGCCGTTTGCGCATGCCAGCCAAACAGAATGATGGCCACAAATACAATGAACCCGACAAGCGCCGCAATTTTCACCACGCTCATGAATGATTCGATAAGGCCAAAATTCCGTACGCCAAATGCGTTGATGAGCAAAATCAGCGCGGCGAAACTGGAGGAGAGCAGCCACAATGGCCATGACGGCAACCATACCCGCACAAAGATGGCCGAAGCCACCGCTTCACTGGAAATGGTCAGGATACTCGTCAAATAATACAACCAACCCTGCATATACCCGACATAACGCCCCAGATACATGTCCGCGTACACTTTGAACGCCCCCTCCACAGGGTGATCCAACGCGACCGTGTTCAACGCGCCGATGACTTGCGCTGTGATCAAAGCGCCGATCACAAAAGAGATCAGCACACTGGGTCCAGCGCTTTGTATTGGGGCACCGCAACCGAGAAAGAACCCTGCGCCGACGATGCCGCCAACGCCCACCAAAATCAGTTCAGTCAAGGACATGCTGGCTTTCGCTTGCACAGGAGTTCCCATCGTTTTTTGACGTGGTGTCGTTCGCATACGCGTCTTATTCAAAAGTAAATACCTCCTGATATGAGATCAGAAGGTATTATTCGGAAAAATGAAGTAAACTATACTGACGGATCAAGACGAACAGCTCAAGCGACGTCCCAAGGTAATGTACAAAAACGCACCGCAACTTGCGCAGCATGTTCGATGTTTGCCAATGCAATATGTTCATTCGTGGAATGAATGTCTTCATAGCCCAACCCAATGTTTAAAATGGGTACGCCTAGCGTTTGAATCACGTTGGCGTCGCTGCCACCGCCGACTTTCTGTGGATTTGGCGTAAATCCACTGTCGTGAAGCGCTTTTTCAATTCGTTTGCGCAGTGGCGCATCAGCAGGGAAATCAAATCCTTCATACATCAGTGTCTGCGTAAAATCTGCTTTTGCTCCAGCAGCCTGCGCCGCCTGTGCGAATGCCTGCTCAATTTTCTCCAATATGCGTTCACGTTTTTCAGGGTTACGGCTTCTCGCCTCACCGATGATGGTCACCTTGTCTGCGACGACATTGGTTGGCGCCTCGCCGACAAAACTGCCAATGTTGGCCGTCGTCTCTTCGTCGATCCGCCCGTGTGGCATGGACGCCACCGCCTGCGCCGCCACTTTAATGGCACTCACCCCGCGCTCTGGCGCTACACCTGCATGCGCGCGCACACCTGTGACCGTGACCTCAAACTTCGCTTGCCCAGGGCCTGCAACGGCAATCGTGCCGAGTGCGCCGCCAGAATCTAAAGATAGGCCGAAATGGGCATCCAACTGCGCCTCACGCAACTGCTTAGCGCCTTGCAACCCAATCTCTTCTGCGATGGTAAACACGACCTGAATGTCGCCATGTGGCAACTGTTGCTGTTGGATTTCCTGTAACGCCAGCAAAATGGCGGTAATGCCCGCTTTGTCGTCTGCGCCAAGCACCGTTTTCCCATCGCTCCACACCACGCCATTTTCATCCACGCGCGGGTTCACGCTTTCTCCGGGTCGAACCGTATCCATATGCGCCGCCAGAAGCACTTTAGGCATATTCGGCTCCCCTGGCAATTTGGCAATCAAATTGCCGGTTTGTCCATTCAACGCTTCGCCCGCTTTGTCAACGGTGACTTGCAGGCCAAGGGATTCGAGCTCCGCTTTGCAACGTGCCGCCATCTCCCCCTCTTGCAGCGAATGGCTATCGATTTGGACCAGGGAGAGAAAGAGATCTCTCACGTTATACTTTTCGTTCATTTTGATACAACCCCTGTTCGTTGAACACTTCTATAAAGGCAGCTTTGACACGCGTTTGCCAATCCGAAAAATCCACTGCTTCCCCGAGTTCCTTTGCGACTGAAGTCACCTCTTTGTCGCGAATGCCGCAGGGGACAATGGTGGAAAAGTGATCTAAATTCGTGTTCAAATTCAAAGCGATGCCGTGATACGTGACAAATTCTCCAGAAGGCCGCTTTTGCACCCGCGCACCCACCGCGCAAATTTTTGCATCCCCGACCCAAACACCAGGGTAATCTGCGTGCCTCGTTGCGTGTATATTCACTGTGGCCAGAGATCTGATCACACTTTCTTCCAAGTTGCGAACATACGCTTTGACATCGTTGTTCCAAGGCGCCAAATGCAACACTGGGTACACGACCAATTGCCCTGGACCGTGATATGTCACATCGCCGCCTCTATCTACATGGCGCACCGTAAAGCCGTTTTCCTCAAGAAATGCCTCACTCGCCACGATATTATCCGTCGTTCCATTGCGCCCAATCGTAATCGTTGGCGGATGCTCGACCATGTAGATGGTCTGCTGGTTGTCTTGTTCGGCCAGCAACGCTCGGGATCGCGCCAATTGACGTTCCAGCGCTTCATCATAGTGCATGTGACCAAGGTCTATCCACTCAATTGCTCTCTCCGCAGTCATGTCGGTTTCCCTCATCAAGCCTGTTCCGCCGAGGCAAGCGTTGTCGCTTCGCGCAGATGATTTTGACGCGCTTCATCTGTCAATGACTGAAGCGGTTTGCCATCTGCGCGCAATACCTGCTCGTGTGCGTGATATGAACTGCGCACCATCGGACCCGATTCAACGTGGGCAAATCCCCGCTTCAAGCCTTCCCCACGCAGTTTGAGAAACTCGGTCGGCGTGTAGAACTTTTCAACCAGCAAATGCTTTTCCGTCGGCTGCAAATATTGACCAATGGTGACGATGTCCACCATGGCTTCGCGCAAATCGTCCATTGTCGCGCATACTTCTTCTATGGATTCACCCAAGCCAATCATAATACTGGACTTTGTCCGAATGTCTGGGCGCATCTCCTTAGCGCGGCGCAGAAGTTCCAATGTCCGATCATATTTTGCCAAAGACCGAACTCTATCTGACAGCCGACGGACCGTTTCCACATTGTGATTCAAAATATCTGGAGAAGCGTCCATCACCACTTTTAACGCGTCCCAATTTCCAGCAAAATCGGGAATCAGCACTTCTACACCGCAATTGGGAACGCGATTGCGAATGGCGCGAATGGTAGCTGCAAAGACGGACGCGCCGCCATCCGCCAAATCATCGCGGGCGACACTGGTCACGACGACATGCTGTAAATCCATCGCTACAACCGCGTCAGCTACGCGCTTGGGCTCACGTAAGTCCAATTCAGTTGGACGCCCAGTGTTCACTGCGCAAAAACGGCAAGCACGCGTACAGATATCCCCCAAAATCATAAAGGTGGCGGTCCGCTGCTCCCAGCATTCAAAAATGTTGGGACACTGCGCTTCCTCACACACCGTGTGCAGGGATTGAGTGCGCATAATATCTTTGAGCGCTTTATAATTGTCCCCAGTCTTCGCTTTGATTTTCAGCCAAGCCGGACGCGTCATCTTCTGTTCTTCCATAATCCGAACTTTTTCCGCCTGCTTTTCTTGCAACTTGGATTGTGTCATGCACACATCATCCCATCTTGTAAATTAAGTGTTGTCTCTTGGCGATGTCACCATTGCCGCCATCGTAGCGCCATCGTAGAACGTAGGCTGGCGCTGCCAGTATGTGAGTACACCACGCATCGTCGTCAATTCGGGAAAATTCAAGTATGGCCACAGGTATCAATGACCCTTGCTGTATTGTACAAGAATGAACGCATAAGGACAAAACAAGTGACCCGAATTTTTTTGAACTCCGGGTCACTGAGCTTGTATTGTAGATCAAATGACAATGCTGAACTTCATTCGTTCTTGTGCAGTGCTTCACACAACGCACATCAACGATGCAACGACTTCTCATGGAACAAGTAGTTGCTGCGCACGCGCCGCATCTGATCAATCCGTTGCTCCGCCAGTCGATCCGCCGCGCGGTAGCTCGGTATGTTCTCCTTGCGAGACATCTCAAACACATTCTCAATGATCTGGTAGATGCCATCCACTTTATTGTGCGCTCTTTCCGCATTATACCCTTCGAGTTCATCCGCCACATTCATGAGGCCGCCGGCGTTAATGACATAATCAGGTGCATACGCCACCCCTCTTTGGTGCAGCAAGTCACCATGCTTGTCTTCTGCCAATTGATTGTTTGCCGAACCAGCGATGACTTGACAGCGCAACCTGTCAATTGTGCTGTCGTTGATGACAGCCCCAAGCGCGCAGGGGGCGAAAATATCACAATCAACTTCAAAAATATCCTTTACATCAACCGCCTTGGCATTCAGTTCGTTCACCGCGGAGCGAACAGAATCATCATTAATATCAGCGACGATCAGTTCACCGCCAGCTTCCTTGACGAGTCTCGCCACATGCATGCCGACATTTCCGAGCCCTTGGATGGCGACGCGCTTTCCGGCGAGATCATCTGTGCCAAAAGCCGCTTTTACTGTCGCCTGCATGCCGCGGAAAACGCCGAACGCAGTGACAGGAGATGGGTTCCCACTCGAGCCGTAAGCCTGTGAAATACCGGTCACATAATCGGTCTCCATGTGAATGAGGTCCATGTCATGCACATCCGTGCCGACATCCTCTGCAGTGATATAACGGCCGCCAAGACTCTGGATATAACGGCCGAGCGAGCGGAACAGCGCTTCATTTTTGTCTGTCTTCGCGTTCCCCATCACGACGGTCTTGCCGCCGCCCAGGTTCAATCCGGCAACGGCCGCTTTGTACGTCATTCCGCGCGCGAGACGAAGCGCATCCAGAATTGCGTCATCCTCGCGAGCATATGTCCACATCCGGCATCCACCCAGCGCAGGCCCGAGCGTTGTATCGTGAATCGCAATAATGGCTTTCAAGCCAGACGCTTTGTCCTGACAAAACACCAACTGCTCATAGTCGTACTGCTCAAGATACGCGAAGATGTTCATCCGAATTTCCTCCTTGTAATACGCACTATTCAACCAAACGTTTGTAAAATGCTTTGACGGCGTCTTTGATTGAGTATTCGACGTTTGCGGCCAAACCACTCAAGTTGCACATCACTTCGAAATGAAAATACAACCCTTACTTTAAGTGGAAAAATAAAAAAAGGAAGTCAACAATCGCAAATATGTTACAAAATCAAACGAAAGCAACAGACAGCTATAGATATAAAACGCTTACAAACATCGCTGCAATACGTTTTACATATATCTTCCTCGACCATCATACGCGCTTTACACAGCCATGCCAAGCTGCTGAAATAAAGTCGTAATTACCTGAAATACGGCATTTTTCAACCTATGAACAGCCAGTTGTAATCTAGCGCGCACGGATGGGTTCTACCACAAGTCGAGATTTCATAGACTAGCAACAAGACTTGAAAAAGGAGCGCATGTCGGCATGGACCCAGTTAAATTTCGCCACTCTATCTCGCAATTCATCGCAGCAACCGTCGCGCTCATGATGCTCGCTATCAGTTGTTTTGCAGCTGTTATCTTGATCTTTGGCCATGCTAGAGTGCCACGCCTGGCAAATTTGGAAGCATCCCGTCTGGCCAACGTAGAACTGAGTGAACTGGTCGGCACACCCAACTATACAAAAAACACAGCGTCGGCTTCGCCTTCGCTCATCAGCGCCATCAGTTCAACACTGCATCTGCCGTTTTCTGATCCCTTGTCGATGCTCACCAACCAGTTGCCGGAAACCACGACACAAATTGCTGAAAATAATCAAACAGAATCATCCCTTTTCCATTCCATTTCCACATGGGCAACAAACTCCGACAAGATCGATATGGGATGGCTGCAACCAGCTTCAGCTTCGGCATCTGAACAGATGTTGGCAGACAATCCGGGGATAAACGTCGCCAGTCCTCAGTGGATGCACTTAAGCGACGCCTCTGGCAACATCACAGACAGCGTTTTGCCGGATGTCGTCCAATACGCACATCAGCATCACATCAAGGTTTGGGCGCTCGTGGATAATAATTTTGACGCGAAATTGACGCACGAAGTGCTACAAAACCCGAAGGCCCGTGCGAATTTGATTGACGAACTGGCCTATGCGGCCAAAACGAATGATTACGATGGCATCAATGTCGACTTTGAAAGCATGTACAACTCAGACAGAGACGCGTATACCGCGTTCATCAAGTCACTGCATCAAAAACTTGCTTCGATGCATGTGACGTTGTCCGTCGACATTTCTCCGGACATTGTTCCACTCAGCGACAACGCGACATTCTTCCATGCTGGGCTTGCAGATGATGCAGACTATGTATGTTTGATGGCATACGACGAGCATTGGGGCGGCGACCAAGATCCAGGTCCGGTGGCTGATTTGCCGTGGGTGTCGCAATCTGTTTATGATTTGTTGAATACGGGCGTGCCAACAGACAAACTGATCCTGGGTATGCCGTTCTACACAGAGTTGTGGCATGTACACAAAAATGGCAACGTAACGACCACAGCCACCGCTGACGGAGACATCAATGGCATCCTGCAATCACATCACACGAGTGGCACATGGAAGTCCGATCTCGATCTCATGTACGCCCGTTACCCAGAGACGGACGGATATACAGAAATATGGTATCCGACTGCGCAGACGTTTAACGATGAACTGTCACTGGTCAACGAAAACGGCTTGGCTGGCATCTCGATATGGTCACTATATTGGTCGAATCAAAAGACCTGGTCATCGGTTTTAGACGCGCTTCGCAACAGCGTCTCCTAAAACCAAATAAATGCGCATGTTTATACAATCGCCCCTGATTGTATAAACATGCGGACCGAGGTGACCAGTTGATCTCATCATGCTATGCCACTGGATTTCCCGCGCCTGTGACCGTGACTTTTTGTCCGTCTGCTTTCATTTTTTCCACTGTGACTTGGCCGACATCGGTTCGGACCAACAGATAGAAAATATCGGGCAACTCATGTCCCTTCAAATTCCAAGTGGCAAGCCACGAACCGTTCTTCCTGAGATGCGCTGTGGCGACGCGTTGTAGGGCATAAGTAGAATGAACTGCGTAGTCGCCATTGTAATACTCCACATTGGCAGCAGGCACGTAGTATACATTGATGGTATGTCCACTCCATCCAGTGTCGTCGGAATAAATCTCCACTTTTCCGTCCTTTGAACGGACGTGGACATGTGGATTCCGCACGCCCCACTTTGGCAAATTCACTTTCGCCGGCGCATCGGCCAGTCCAGGCGGCAACATCTGTTCCATGATGGCAGCTTGCCGTTTCGAATCGTAATCTGCCTGACCGCAGCCCACCAATGCAAGACTCGTCAGCATAACGACTCCTAACCGCCACATTTTCATGCAACATCATCTCCGTCTCATCAGCTTTGTCATCACATAGTGTGCGTTAACAAGACAGGGTTATGCCTATTTCGGTACAATGGTCTGGTGAAACGGGACAACAGCGTCGCGCGGAGAAGAGGTTCATTTGAAACATGGAAAAGCAACTGCAAATCGGCAGCGAAAAGATCACATACCGACGCGTTCCGGCAAAAGCCAGACAAGTCCGTGTAATCCTTCGCGTTGAACAGAACATGGTAATCGTCAGCGCACCGTTGCAAGTGACAGAAAAAACGATTGAGTCCGTTCTCGTGAAACATGTCGATTGGATTGTAGAACAACTAAAGAAAACAGAACTTATCACAAAGAGAATGCTTCAATTGGGAGATTCCATCACCATAAACGACATGTCCTATACGCTTGTAAGCCTATGTCAACCATCGGGATCGAAAGATGCATCTGTTCAATTGGACGAGATTTCACAGCGGCTTTGGGTCAATCAACTGGTTCCCGCCGCCGACGTGCATCGGGTGGTTTACACTTGGCTTAGAGCAGAGGCAAATCGATCTCTATTGCAATTCGCCCACCAGTTGGCCATTCAGTATGGCTTTACACCTGCGCGAATCACCGTCAAGGAGCAGGCGCGTCGTTGGGGAAGTTGTTCGAGCAAGGGGAATATCCACTTAAATTGGCGGTTGATTCAGGCGCCGTTATATGTGCAAAGATATGTCATCATTCATGAGTTGGCGCATTTGCGCGAGATGAATCACAGTGCTCAATTTTGGCGGATTGTAGAAGACATGATGCCTGACTACGAACAAGCAAAGAGTTGGTTGCGTGTACGAGGAAATGTGTTGTACCGCTTACAACCAGAAGAAATGACTTTCACCAAGCCCACTGATCAAACAGAGGAGAACGGGAAGGTCAACCGCAGCTGACCTTGGTCCCGAATTCCTGTGTGTAAGTCGCTTTACACAATAGGTGTTGTTGTGCAGGTGGTTGTGCTTACAGGTCCGTAAGGAACCAGCAGAATGAAGAGCACGAAGATAATCAAGAACACAACCGCCCAGCGAGTGTACCCACCGAATGCTCCGTACATCTCTACACCCCCCTCGTCTAATCTGGTGTAGGGTATGTGCTCAAAAAAGCATTCGATAGAGGCACCCGCCCGTAGCCATTTTGTTTCCGTATCGTATAGGGCAAATCCCTTATTGAATGATCCGGCGCGCGAACACAAGATTTTTGCCAAACCAGGTCGTCGCCAAGGTTTCGATGGTCACCTTGCCTTCACCGCCGCCTTCTTGAATGACTTGCCCGTTGCCCAAGTAAATGCCGACGTGCCCGCCACCTGTGGCATTGGTCGATGTCTTAAAGAAAAGAAGGTCTCCTTCGCGGATATCCGACAACGCGACCGGAGTGCCCACATTGTCTCGTTGATATTCCGATGAGGTGGAGAATGTTACACCAATCCCCGTGTGGTAAGACCATTCGACGAAATTGCTGCAATCAAAACCGACGCCCGGGATCTGGTTGCCCCACAAATATGGAACGCCCAGCTGCGATTTGGCTGCCGCAATGACCGCGTCCGCCTCTGTTTTCCAGTCGCTTGGCGTGCTGCTGGTTCCTGCCGGGAAATTGACCCCTTCGTCACCATTGCTCTGGTTTGTCACCGTCACGTATTTACTGTTAGTGGTGATATATCCGACTTGGCCGTTAAAGGAAATCTCATACCATGCAGAGTTCGCCTGCTTGACGAGCACTGCTTGTTGACCAAGTTGCAGTTTGCCAATCACTGGGCTACTGAGTGCCGCTTTGCTATGATATGAAACCCATCCCTGTTTCGTCTGGACGTATGTAACATCAGTGCTGGTCGATCCCGATGAAGTTGTAGTGGAAGCCCCGGTTGTACCTGTAGACTGTGAAGTGCCGCCACTCGATGAAGTCGTCGCGTCTACGACTTTTGTGTACTTTGTGTTGGTTGTAATGTACGCATCTGTACCGTTGATACTGATTTCGTACCAGTAGCTGTTTGCCTTGCCCACAAGCACTGCTTTGTCTCCCAAGTTCAATCGTCCCGTAATTGGACTGTTGATGCTTGCGCTTTGATGGTAATCTACCCACCCATGTTGCGTCTCCACATAAGATTGTGTATCAGCATATGCCGTTTGAGCAATTCCAACAAACGGAGCCGCAGACAATAGAAGACTCCCGACAGTTAACACAAATTTCTTCATTTTAGAACCACGCGCCTCTCCTTGTTTTGGTAAGTACATCCACCAATTCCATTTATAAATCTAAATTGGAATTTAGATGGTTGTATAGGGAGGATTCTATCTATATTGGCTAAATCCTGTTAGTAAAACTTAGCATGGATGGAATTCCTCTTATACACCTTTTCATCCGTTATCAACCATTTAAATTACATGATTTCCAATTCAAAATGCCTTTGTACCAACCTTTTCACAACATTGAATAGAAAAAAAGAAGGCTCTGATAACACAGAACCTTCCTGAAAACGTTTCGATTTAACTGGAAACCACTTTCCAGATGTATTATTTTGCAAATATAAAATCGTCAATTTGAGCAGTCCGCGGTTGATTCCAAACCCAGCTCGAGCTAGGGGTTTTGGATGGTGTAAAAAAGACATACGCGCCAGGCACGTAATCCACGCCCTGATCTAAGACCTCTTCTGCTGCGGTGATTGAATCCGCACTTGGCGTGTTGTAGATCTCCTGATTTTCCACGGGTGTAAACTGATAACAGCCGTCAACCACTTGAAAAATCACACCTTTTACTGTATCTGGATAATCTGAACTTTGCACGCGATGCAAAACGACATCCCCCACAGCCACTTTGGCTTCCATGTTCTCTCCGCTTGCCTCCGCTTGAATCAAGCGAGACATCCAGTACAGGCTTGTATCTGATACGGCGGTGTTTGCAGAGGAAGACGTTGCAGCAGCTGAGTTTGTACCATTTGGCACATTGATCAGTTGACCAGGTAAAATCATCAACGGATCGATGCCAGGATTGTCATTTTGTATCGCTTGCCAAGTGACACCGTGCGCGTTGGCGATGGTGAAAAACGTATCTCCAGGCTGCACTGTATAATTTCCACTCGGTATCTTTACCTGTGAGCCAATCTGCAGGTTACCAGGATTAACAACTTGTGGATTAGCAGCTTCCATCGCTGGCAAACTGACGTCATTGGCGCGCGAGATGGTCCACAGGGATTCACCGGATTGCACGGTATGCGTTGTTGCCGCCATCACGGATACCGTTGACATCGCAAGTACGCCAACCGTTGTCAAAGCAGAACACATCACTTTCTTCAAATGTTCATCTATCCTTTCTAAAATAAACTGCTGCTGCTCAAATAGACTAACATGCACACAAGATGTTGTAAGACCTTAAATCTTGCCATGGCACAGCACGCATAATTTGGTAAGACATAAAAAGACCCAGCCGACGAGTTTCACTGTCAGCTGGGTCCTTTTTTGGTCATCTATACCCACTTTGATACGAAGATACATTGTTGCCAGATTACGCAGAGAAATGATAAGCAACTGCCAATAACGCTTTTACGCCATATTGCAATGCGTCCTCGTCAATATTGAAACGCGGATGGTGATGTGGATAGATCACATCCTTTTCCTCGTTGTAGATGCCAGTAAAGAAAAATGTCCCAGGTACAGCCGTTTGATATGCAGAGAAGTCTTCGCCACCCATGGTCGGCGCAGCCGTTTGCACGACATCCGCCGGAAACACGTTCTCCAAAGCGGCTTTCACCCGATTTGTCACTTCTTCGTCATTGATGACAGGGCGATACCCTTTTTCATAGTGAAATTCATAATGCGCCCCATGCGCCTCCGTAAGCCCGCGAATCACTCGTTCCATCCATTCTGCGGCTTGGTCCCGCAGATCATCCCGAAAGGCGCGCACGGTTCCACACAACTCTACTGAATTCGGAATGACGTTGTCCGCTGTCCCGCCAATAAATTTGGTCACGCTGACCACCAACGGTTCGAATGGATCCACATAGCGTGAGACAAGATGCTGTAGATTGGTGACAATTTGCGCGCCAATCGCGATGGGGTCCACATTCAGATGCGGCTGGGCTGCATGCCCACCCCGTCCCGTGATGATGAGATGGAATGTATCTGGAGAGGCCATCAAAGGTCCTGCGGAAACACCGATGGTCTTGGTCGCCATAGGCGCCCATAGATGCTGCCCGACCACTGCGTCCACACCGTCCAGCACACCTTTTTTCACAAGTTCTTGAGCGCCGCCCGGAATCACTTCTTCGGCATGTTGAAAAATAAAGCGGATTTCACCTTTTATTTCGTCCCGATGTGCGGACAACAACTTTGCTGCAGCAAGCAGCATGGCCGTATGTCCATCATGGCCACACGCGTGCATGACGCCAGGTGTGCGCGATTTATAGGATACGTCATTTTCCTCATGAATCGGCAGTGCATCCATATCCGCGCGCAGCGCAAGCACCATGCCAGGATGCGCCCCAACCAGACGCGCAACCACACTCGTCTTCGTCGGGCGAGTCAGTTCCAAATGTCCAAATTCCGACAGTGTATCATAAATGTATTGTGCGGTTTGTTCCTCGTGAAAAGATACCTCCGGATGTTCGTGCAAATGGCGGCGCCACGCTATCATTTCAGACTGAATCGAGGCAACCTGCGCATCAATCGTCTCCACCGTCACTGCCATAATCTCAGCCTCCTTTTACAGTCTTGCAACGTCTAAGTCAAATACGCAACCATTGCGCCAACGATTCATTGCTCGCGCGATGACCCACATAAAATGGGCCAAATTCTGCAAAACGCGCGCTTGACGCGTCAAACCGCATCTCATATACCAGTTTTTTGAACTGCAATGGATCATCGGCAAATAAAGTGACGCCCCACTCCCAGTCGTCAAGCCCGACGGATCCACTGATGATTTGTTTGACAATACCAGCATACTGCCGCCCAATCATTCCGTGCGCCTTCATAAATTCACGACGTTCTTGTTCACTGAGCATAAACCAGTTATCTTCGCCCTGACGGCGTTTGTTCATGGGATAGAAGCAGACATGCTGATGTGGCGGCATTTCTGGTTTTAGCCGTGCCTGCAACGCCTCATCCAATGCGGGATCTACCCCAGGCTTCGCCATGTAACCGCCAAGTTCAACAATGGAAATGTATGAATAAACCGACTGACTCATATCGGCCAAGGACGTTTTCGCTAAATCCGCTTTGAGCTGATTCAATTCCGCCAGACTCGGACGCATGAATATGAATAAGACATCCGCCTTATGTCCCGCCATGATGTACTGCCCATAACTTCCTTTTCGATCCCGCTCTATATTTGCCTGCGCATTGGCAAATGCAGACCATTCCTGCATGATGCGCACTCGTTCCGTCTCTGCAATAGATTTCCACTGTTCCCAATTGATTGTGCGAAACTCGTGGTAAACGTACCATCCTTCAAGTGTTGCTGGTGCCCCCATCAGTTGACACTCCTTTAACCATATTGTTCCACTCTACGAAAATAAAGCGGGCTCCCTGCTGTCGCGCCATCCGCCTTCATTGACTCGCGTTTTCATGGTTCTGCTCGTATCGCGCATGGCGTTCCCATCCATTATACCAAGATGCGAAGGACCTGAATAAGAAGTCAACCCTTTTTCATCTATAAATGTCGCCCCCGCCTTGTGCCTAAGCAGGCATAAGTCCTGCAAGGCACAAGGCAATCTATTCACATTAAAGCGCGCAATATATGGCCCGCTAAAAGCCCCAACAACATCGACGAGAGCGTTCCTACTAAAAAATATTCCGCCCATTCACGGTGCTCCATTTGCTTGAAACGGACCAAAGACTTTGCCGTAGCGATGAATGCAATGGCAGCATAAGCTTGTCCACACACCAAGAACATGACGATAAGCCGCTCAAGATACCCAATTAAGGCCCCCCGTCCCGGGTCTGGTTCTGCCATGTGCATGTAAGTCACTTCAGATTTCGCGGTATCGGCGGCTTCTTTGGACGGGAACACCGTCGTGAGAACCAGTTTCTTCTCGGTTTCCACCAACCCCTGTCTAGGCTGTGGACCAACCAACTTACCGACTAAGAACCCACTAAAGCGCGTGGCCAATAACATCATTATGCCAACCGCAAGCATGTGCCCTAGCGGAGTCAAAGCAATCGGATGGGCTTTTATCAACGCGTAGGCAGTTTTTACAAATGTACTTGGCGTAATCATTTTAAGGAAAAAGAGCGCTATTAAGATGGCGAAAACATGTAGCGCTTGATCGATGACAAACGAAAACAAGGAAAAGTAATGAAATCGTTTCTGAAACAGTGCATCCAGTTCAACTTTGACCATATCGACGATCCAGTGAAATAGGACAAGTGCAATGCCCATTGCCAGTGCTTTTCCCCCTGCGACGGGAGAGGAGGAGACAATGACGACCATTGCGCAGGAAGTCATGAATAGCTGAATGAGCATGTGCGCTATCATTTGTCTGTTCATTCTCGACTTCTTCATAGCAACTTTTGCAGATTGAAACACAAAATCTCCCAGCAGGTGAGCTGCAAATAGGGTCATAAATGGCACAGTCAGTGTCTCCGATCATTTGATGTAGATGCTGGCGGATCGAAAGGTGTCACGCATGGCGGTCTACCCCGTTCAATTCAAATATGGAGTCCAAGTGTGTTCTCAAATGACTTTTTATGGCGTGCAAAAGTGAATGAACCGTGGGCAGGCACACATTTAGATCACTTTGATTTGCGTGACATTCCAGCCGCAAATAAATATCTCGCACGATTTCAAACGTCCGATTCAATGCGTCCGAATCCGCTTTGCTTAGCAATTTGGAAATATTCGCGGGTGTCCTATGCAAAATCGTCGCTACCTCTTGTTGCGTATCACATACAGTATAAAGCGCGCTCGCTATTCTTTGTTGAGGACTGTGATTTTTGAAGATTCTATCTTGATAATACAAGATTGTATCATGCATCCTCGCAAACAGTGAATCTTCCAAGTAATCCTCAGCTTCCGTCATGAACCACGGTCGCTCACGCTTATCCTTCTTCAATTTATCCATCGCATTGCGCGCATTCTTAAACAGTGGATGATTCCACGTATCAATGTCCTCAATCGTATGCAGCGATTCTTCGATCATCCCGTAAGTATTGGCAAAAATGGGCGGATGGTTGTCATATCTCCATATTTGTTTTATGAAGTACGCAACCACGTAACTTGTAAAGAAATGCTCCGAAACAAAGAGAATTTCGTCGCCATAACGATTTTTGACACGGGCTTGTATTTCACCTTCCGTCCACCGGGATATCCAACTCACGATTTGCTTCAAGTAACGGTCCAATTCTCTAGGCGATTCGAAATGTGTGGAGTCGGTCACGTCCATCATAAAGATGGAAACTGGTTGCACTCATCAGCCCCCCTTTGATTTGGATTTTCTGATCACGTACATTGGTTAACCCATTTCGACTTAACCGATCAAGGTTAATTATACACGAATTAACCAAAAACGGTTAATCACATGTTGATTAACTCAAAACGGTTACATTGTTTCATATCAGAAGAGGGCATAAAAAACTAGACGCTTCATAGAGTAGATCCTAAAAGAAACGTCTTTTGCGTGAAACGATATTCAATTTATCTTTCTACTTCCACAACATCACTGAATTACACATTTGTTCAATCACTAATTGAAAATCACAAACTGGAGGATGCCTGATGAGAATCATATCTTGTATTGTCGCTGTTTTGTTTAGTCTCTATGCCGTGGTCAACGCCATGCTCATTGCGCATGCGGGCGCTATGAACCAAATTGTTCAACTTGAAGCCGCAGGCGCAGCAGAGTTGATGTTCGCGGGTGTATGCTTTCTCGGCGCCGTCGCCATACTTTGGCGTTGGTGGTTATCGCTG
The DNA here is from genome assembly GCF_042678105.1 of Alicyclobacillus fodiniaquatilis. Classification (NCBI taxonomy): domain Bacteria; kingdom Bacillati; phylum Bacillota; class Bacilli; order Caryophanales; family Alicyclobacillaceae; genus Alicyclobacillus; species Alicyclobacillus fodiniaquatilis. The sequence continues at coordinate 185,780 of NZ_JBHUCX010000024.1, read as the reverse complement.
GTTTTCTTTGTGCTGGCGACGCTTTGGTCAGCTTGTGTCGCCATCATCTATTTCGATAACACAATATGGTTTTGGTGCGCAGCGACTGCCATTTTAGCCGCAGCTTGCGCATACTTCAGCACGCACAATCAAATTCGCCGCCGCAAACAGCGCATGGCCATATAAAACAGTGGCGATGTCTGTCATCGCCACCCATAGCCATATCCACTGTTTGCATACCCGGAACCATAACTATACCCTTGTGTATAACCATATCCTGCTCCATAGCTGTCACTTTGCGTATAGCTGTATCCGTAACCGGCGCCATAGCCTTGGTTATATCCATTGCCCTGATGGCCGAAACGACCGTGCTGCGACCAGCCACTTCTTCTGCCGTGCCCCCTGGGCATATATGTACCTTGCGGCACGCCGCCTTGACCATCTGTTGCACCAGAGTCTGTGTCTGTACTTTCCACAGTGGTCGTGAAAGAATTTCCATCTGCATTCAAAGCGGAAGGCGCAATCAAAACATCCCCACCGTCAGATACGAGCGCCACAGGCTGCACTTGATTCCCTGTCGCATTGATGGGACTGCCATCAACCAGCGCAGACTGATAAGTCACTGTCCCCATATTTGCCAATGGATACAATTGATTGTTTTCATCGGACGGATCCTCACTGATCCACTCTGCAGAGGTACCGACACCTTCTGCATAAGCACTGTTCAACTGTACAGCAATCGTCTTGGACTCCGTCTTTCCATCAGGAGTATGCGCAGTAAACGACACATCCCACGTGGTACCTGACGACGTTTTTGCGATAGAGGCATCTATGGTTGAACCAATAGGCACCGTCATGACATTCTTAGCGTTAGCAGGTAGCTTCTCCCAAAAGATATCCGCCACAGCTTGCCCGTTTTCAAACTGTTCAATGGTGCCCATTTGCAAAAGATCGTCCGATGAAACGCCACCCAGTCCGATCCACTGCGCTGCGACACTATCTTCACTTCCTGTAATATTGGGCACGGTCCATTGCCCTGAAACGCTTGTGTAACCATTCGCACCTTGGGCAGGCGACGCCACATAACCAGCCCAATTGCCAGATCCCTGCGTATTTTGCGGCATGCTGGTGCTTGATGTGCTCGTGTCACTCGCGAACATAGATGAAGTACTTGCATGTCTAGTAGGAATCTGAATAGATAACCGATGTTGCAAAGACGTTTGCCCTGCATGAACGAACGGCACACCGTGAGAATCAAAGAACGTACCAACCGCTGCTGCACATAACACAAGCGACGCCACTGAAATGTTGCGCTTTTTCATCACTTTACTCCCCACTTCATCTCAAATTTCCTTCAAGCCGAAATTTTAGGCACGCGACGCTTGATTCAAGTATATATCGCCTCACTTGAACATTCATTGAAATTTTGCTGGTCTGGCAAATGATTTAAGATATACAATAGTCTCTATAGCAGAATGTTCACGCTTACAAGTTCACGTTTTGCAATTGCTCAACACAATGGTTTTCCTGACGATGATCGATGGAACATGATGCAAGACAGTGAGGAGGATTTGTCATGGCACAACAAGCAGATAGGCTAGAAAAAACCATCACCAAAACAGTGACGGCAGATTACCTGGTCTATGTACCAGAACATTATGCACAAAGCGATGAAAACTTCCCCCTTATCCTGTTTTTACACGGCGCGGGCGAACGCGGCCACGATTTGGAACTTGTCAAGGTACACGGCATTCCCAAGATTGTATCCGAGCGGACGGATTTTCCGTTTATTACGGTCTCTCCTCAATGTCCCAGCGGTTCTTCATGGCTGATCGAAAAGGATGCTGTCATTGCTTTATTGGATGAAATCATCGCGAAATACCGGGTGGATACCAACCGCGTGTATCTGACAGGATTGAGTATGGGCGGGTTTGGGACGTGGCACATCGCCGCTGAATATCCAGAGCGCTTTGCCGCGATTGCCCCCATTTGTGGCGGTGGTCAACCGCTGACTGCACAATATTTGAAGGACATGCCTGTTTGGGCTTTCCACGGCGCAAAGGACGATATCGTCCCGTTAAAAGCGACAGAGGACATGGTCAACGCGCTGCGGAATATCGGAAACAATGTCAAGTTTACAGTCTATCCAGAGGCAAAACATGATTCCTGGACTGAAACTTATAACAACAAAGCGCTGTACGAATGGTTTTTGCAACATCAAAAAAGCGAGTTGCTCACCTCACAGTGATCATAGACGCATACATGTTTTCAACACATCGGCGTGGCAAAAGCCACGCCGTCTTTGTCCGTCCGCATATGAAACCCGAGTAGGGTCCCCATCTAATCACCCAATTCGTTATTTGACGAGATGTTTAGTGTACTGTCCGTGACACAGCCTAAGCTTCGCACATATCATGTGCCATTGAACGTTTGTGGACACGCTCAATTCATTCACGGCGACCAAAATTTCGAATTATCGGGCTACGTTCACGATTTATTTACACAAAAGGCACGCTTTATCTACATGAATCTTTACAGGTCAGATTTATAGTAGAGATGCAAGCAGAAACAACAACATCGACAAATGAGGTGGTTTATCATGCTGATGTTTAAATTCGCGACAAAAATGCAGCAATTACAGCGACAAGGGCTAAGTCAGAAAGAGGCTGCCGCCAAGTTAGGTGTCACCATTCAGCCCAGCCAGTTGGGACGTATCCCCCAAAGGCGCCTGCCTTCCCGCTGACGGAAATGGAGGGACAAAGTGCTTGGTTTCTCCATTTCCTCAATGTGAATTGGCGCTATATTTCGCACGATAGACATCCAGTTGATCTGTCGGCTCAAACACAGTGACACCATGACACCATCTAAACGCTTCGGCTGTATCACAGAAATGAGTTGACTGCTTCGTATCGCTTCATCCATATCCGCAGTAAACATCGGCCTCGGCCTCTTCAATTTTCCCTTTTATTAACTGTAAACAATTCGCCTGCAAGTAACACATCATCATCATCGCTGTCCTAAGGCTCCAAATATGTTGAGAAATAGGCTGTATTTTCATGGTTCGTTCATCCTCTCTTCGCAGTTGCTCTAAAGCCAGCTTGTTTGGCGATTTCACGCATGGTCACGACATCAAATCCCCGCTCTGCAAACAACTGTCCGGCAGCGGTCAAAATCGCATTTTTGGTTCTTCAGAACGCATCTCTTGCCTGCTTGGCATAAAACCACTCCATCACGCTTGATCCATTGTATATAACCAACCGTTGATAACCGATGGTTATAGGCGTGTCAAGAGATAAAGTCAAATCGAGGAAAATAGGCGAATTTGGCTAAACGTTTGACGGGATACAAATGGAGTATGGCCACATAGACTTTGGTAATTGGGTGATCTGACTGCGTGCGTGATGATTCCCGTACCCGTTAAACCTGAATCAAGGGGATGGCATGCGATGAAGCCGTCGGACACAATTCAAGCTGAGGGGGAGCGGAAATGGCCCGCTTTGAAAGACTGCGCTGGGTTCCCATGCTCATACGGGCGTACTATGATGCTCAACTGCGCCGGGAGGGGCCTGAAACAATCAGCGCTCAAAAACCAGAAGTACTTACCGTGAAAACAATACAGCAAAAATCTACTCCCATCGCTACGAAGAGAACACATAAAACGCAGAACAGCCAGAAAAGAAAAAATGCAAAGAAACAAAACAGCAGGAAAAAAACGCAGCGGATCTCGCATGATCCGACCGTACAATTGCTCCGTGAATTGCGCGCCGCCAATCATAAGTTAAAAGAAATTGACGCCATCCGTGAACAACTGAACGATCTTGGTTCATCACTTCATCATTTCCAACGCCGTGTAGAAAAATTAGACTCAACCGAACAACCAACACAGGACGCCCCTTAATTCAAGAAACAAACATATGGGCGCCCTTTCAAACTCCCCTTCCGCATTGCGGCAAAAGCCATGCGGTCATTCACTGACAAGGAAACGGAGCTACCGGCATCACCAGTCCGATCCGCCACCGCTGTTGTCATCGTTTCCGTCCCAATCCGAGCCGCCACTGTCGACGTCTCCGCCCCAATCTGAGCCGCCGTCATCGAAATCCGAGCCATCAGATGACATAGGGCTGTTCCATCCCATACGGCGGTCCTCGTCGTCTTGCCTATCAAACATCGAGTCCAAAACGTCAGCAACCAGCATCCCCTCGAAGAACGATGATCCCCCGTTTTCCACAATCACCGTTTGGTTTGGCTGTGCATTCGACGGATTGTCCGAATGTGGTGGCTGAGACGCCTTCGTATCCACTTTGGTCTGTCCAGAACGAATGTATTGGCTGATCTCAAAAATCTCATCCTCTAATCGATAGACGTGATAAAGGCTGATTTTACTTGCCTTCAGTTCACTTCCGATTTCATTGAGTCGCGGCAACTTCTCGCCAATACGGTCCAATTGGGTTTGCAGCAACGTTTTTTCATCACCCCGGACAAAGATTAGCTTTTCCCTCAACTGAGATTCAGTATCGATACAGTAAGTCAATATTTCAGTCAGACTGTCTTTGGTGCGCTCCAATTGTTCAGCCAAGCGAGCTCGGTTGCGCCTTTTCACGTAAAATGCAATGAGCCAGACGACAAGCACTAACAGAATCAAGAGGACGAGAATATAGGGTAAAACGACGCGCGACATCGGTTGCAGGCGGTTGAGCGCATTGGTGGTCTGAATGACCGCGCTCGTAAAGTCCCCTTGTCTGGCGTCTGGAACAAAGTATGCATCGGTAACGGCCCGATACTTATCCGCCACAGTCGAGCCATGTTCACGCTCGCGGATGATGTTATCCAACTGTGTTCCTTTTTCCGCCACCAGTTGAACCTGTCTATCTCCGACATCAATCACAAGCAAAACGTCATTTCCGCCCATGCCCCAAGCATTAAACACCTGATTGCAATACTGGGAGAAATTTTGTTGTTTGACGACCGTCAACACATAGAAATGATAGTGATCTTGCGCGAGCGCGTGTTCAATCTTCTGCGTTTGTTGGGCGGAAAAAAGATGGGCCTGATCGGTGATAACACCTTGTTTTTGCGGCAGCGTATCAGCGGCAAAAGTTGAGTTCGCCCATAAAAACACAGCCACAAACGCTGTGAAGAGGCCAGTCAGCCAACGCTTCATTCTGCTTTCCCCAATTTCTTTTTCAGGGCCTCCAGTTCACTGTCCACAACCATGTCGCGCTTTTGCTCCATCAATGCTTTGAACGGATCTTCTTCCTGCTCGGCGAGCGAACGATGCGCTTCAGCCTCCGCCTCCAAACGGTTGACGGCCGTTTCCATCCTGTCAAATCCCTTTGCCGCCACTCCACCGCCAATGCCATTCATGGTCATATTGATATGTTTCTGCGCTTTGGCAGCCTCTGCGCGGGCAACCAGCAGGTTGCGTTTGGACTTCATCTCATCGAAATTCTCACGCATTTCATGCAAACGCGCATTTAAGTTCGCCGTCGCCGCCACAACACTGTCTACCTGCGGTTTTAACTCATCTGCCTGTTGTTGATACTTGTTCTTGCTGAGCAGCGCCTTTTTGGCCAGCTCGTCGTTTTCTTGTTCAACAGCCTGCTCGGCATAAGTCTGAAATTTCTGCACTTGCGCCAGCAATGCTTGATATTTTTTCTCCAGTGTCAGTTTCGACGCCGTCTGCAAAGAAACGGCCTCCACCGCCTTTTCGATTTCATCTTCCATCTCTCGCAGGTATTGGTCGCACATTTTCACAGGATCTTCGGCTTTATCCAGCGCTGAATGAATGTTGGCAAGCCCAATTTCTTTGATCCGCTGAAAAACACTCAACATAAAAAACCTCCTCGCACAAACTGATCTGGGTTGAATTATACCCTATTTTCATTTACGCGTTGCGACGCTGCTCTGCCTTAGGTTCCGTAAGCGATGTCTCCCCTTTGGCTAAACAGCCAACGCAGCACGCCCATCTCATGCGCCCTTTTGCCCAGACCAAATGGTCCATCGATCCCGCTCCTCAATCGGCCCATGCTTTGGCAAGCGCTGCTCAAGATACAGAATCAATTGCTCGATCTCGTCATCGGTTAGTTCATGCAGAATAGACCGGCCAGTGCGTCCGCGCAAATCATTGGCCAATTCGGCGAACGACGCATAGGTTTGTCGCGTCTCCCACACTGTGATTTGCTGCACATGGCGAAATCCAGCTTCAGACATGCGCTCTGCGACGGTTTCGCTCGACCAGCGCCTCGATTGTTCAAACGGCAGCAATCGGGGGTAACATTCAAAGAGATACCCGCGCAGATGATCCTCTGATCCCGGAAGCGCCACGTCCATCGGTGTCCTGTCCTGAATGAGCAGATGGCCATTCGGCGCTAGAATGCGGTACGCTTCTTGCAAATAGGGTTCCAATTCCTTGAGGTGATGAATCAAGGCACGTTCAAAAACAATCTCCATCTTGCCGTCCGCTATTCCCGTCGCTGATGCCTCTCCAACCTGAAACGTGTATGAGGTATCACCCACAAACCGTTTTTTAACTGTCTCCACCATCGCATCCGAAAAGTCGACGCCGACAATGCTTGATGCACCGATCTTGTGCCACGCCTGCGCGTATATACCACCGCCACAGCCGATATCGGCCACCGCCCGACCTACGGGATCGACCAAAGATTTGATGGCCTGGGCCCAGCTGACATCTGCATCCCTGGACGCATAACTTCGGCTGTTTTTTTCATCGTGAAAGTTGATGGGCATTGTGATTTATTCCTCCAGTTCAACAAATTCCAAACGGTTGCCAAACGGATCGAACACAAAGCAGCGACGAATACCCGGCAGTGGATCTTCTACAGCCAGATAACCAGCGCGCGCCAATGTCTCACACAGACGAGTAAGATCACGCACAAGAAAAGCTGGGTGCGCTTTCTTCGCCGGGACAAAATCTTGCTCCACACCGATGTGCAATTGCTGTGCGCCACACTGAAACCAAACGCCACCGCGAGCTTGCAATTTCTCCGGCTTCGTCAGTTCTACCATGCCAAGCATGTCGCCAAAGAACGCGCGCACCACGGCTTCACAGTTGGGTGGTGCCGCCAATTGCACATGATCAATTCCTGCGATATGTGTTGTCATGTGGAATTCCCCTTTCGCTTATCGTTTGCTGTATTTCAGCATAGCTCAGGTGAGGAAGATACTGTCATCGCAAATCGCGAAACCTGTATTGGATTTTGTAAAAGGGAGCGCTGGAACTCTCCCATTGATTTGACTGCACCGCGATGGACTTTTTATCGGGAAAATCACTGCGCTTTATCGTCGCCCATCAGGGACTCTGAAGATGATGATATCCGATTTAGTTGTCCATCCTTCAGACGCCATTTATCACCTCTGAAATTTTGGATGAACCATCTATCATGAGAAACTGCGATAATGGGGCCACTAAAATCGTCTAACGCACGTTCGAATTCCTCCAAAACATCAAAACTTACATGATTAGTGGGTTCATCAAGCAATAATAATGTAGGTTGCGAAGCCATTAATTTGGCAAGCGCCAGTTTGCGGTATTGTCCGGGACTCAAACTGTTGACTGGTGCGTTAAAGCGCTCAAAACGAAACAATTGATAGGAAAGCAACTGCGACACATGTGCCTTTCGTTCCCCCAACAGGTCCTGTCGGAAATAATCCAAGACAGACAAATTGATGTGTTCGTACGACACTTCCTGCGGCAAATAACCAATCTTTATATGTGATGGTACGAAAACCTCTCCTTCATCCGGTCGCCTACAACCTGCGATCACGTTGAGTAAGGTTGTTTTTCCTGTTCCGTTTGCGCCTATCATCAAGATGCGCTCGCGTCGTCCCAGTGTAAAATGGACACCATCGAGGATTTTCGATCCGCTGTCCCCACAAACAGACAAATTTGAAATCGATACGGCTACAGGATGATGAACTTGCCCCGATTCCAAATTGCCTTGAAATCTCATCGGTTCAGGTGGTCTCTCAACTGGATCAGACATGATTCGTTCCAATCGGATCTGCGCAGCTCTGATATTCCGTGATACTGTGTTCTGCACATTGTGCCCACGTGCATTGTAATGCACTTTGTCGTTGTCTCTTGGTGGACGATGATGTCCTACTTGGCGAGCTTTGTCATACAGACGCTTTTTCAGTTCGCGAATTTCCTCCTGTTGTTGGAGATAGCGTTCCGCCCACTGCCTGCGTTCCAACTGCTTATGTGCTCTATAGGAATCGTAATTTCCAACATACGTTCGAATTTGGTGATCATATTCATCTACTTCAAATATTTTTGTGACGAACCGATTCAAAAAGCGCCGATCATGAGAGACGATGAGGAGTGTTCCATTGTAACCAGTGAGATATTCTTCTAACCAATCCAACATGTCGAAATCAAGGTGATTGGTCGGTTCATCAAGTAACAAGACGTCAGGTGCACGAATGAGCAACGTGGCGAGTCCAAGTCTTGTTTTTTCGCCACCAGATAGCGTCGAAATCCTCCGCGAGTCGTCTAGATGATCCAGTGACAAAGCTTGTAGCACAGTTGCTATACGATAATCCAACTCATATCCACCACGTTGCTCGAAGCTTGTGCTTAATTGCCCGTATTCGTTCATGAGCTGTTCCAATTCACCAGAATCATCTGTAATCATACGCTCGGTTAACTCATGCATCCTTCGTTCTATCGTGCGCAACTCAACTTGTGCATCAAATATTTTCTGACCAATCGTTTCATCTTTAGCAAAGGGCAAAGTTTGGGGAAGATATCCGATCTCCGCATCTCGAGAAATGCTCACAACGCCCCCATCTTTATCTATCGATTTCGTCAGCAGCTTCAACACAGTGGATTTTCCTGCCCCGTTTGCGCCGACAAGTCCACCTCGTTCTCCGCTGCTCAACTGGAAAGACACACAATCTAAAACGATTTTGTCCCCATATGCTTTGGATACTTGACTCACTGAAATATCAGGCATGCATTCATTCCTCCCATTGTGATGTCAGAAACTTTACCGACCCACAACAAAAAGCCGTGTGCACAGATACCCACGGCGGGTGAAACGCAACGGATGAATCTTTTGGCACGTTAACCGCCAAAAGCCCAATTGTGTTTTGCTTTGCCATGGATTCCTTCGCGTGTTGACGGACGTGATCCACCAACCCCGTGCATTTAACGGGCCCTTTGAAGTAGGCTGTTAGAATACAATCGAAGTATCCATGTTAAAAACGAAATACCACCTTTCCACATATACTGCTCTATTTCATTGTATGTCATCGTCTGTTCGCAGACAATCCAAATATCTGTACATTCAGTGATTTGGCAGCCAATCCCGCACATAAGTGTACCAACCTTACTTCAAGATAGGCTTGGCCCTATGCGAAAGTGGCTGGATCACGTCATTTTATGCGGAAGTTGACGAATCGAATCCACGATTTAATTCATCATCGTCGCGAAACGTTCGAAAGAACAGACTGATGATGCCAGATATGCCCCCCAACACCCCTACGATGGAAAACAAGAACCTCGCGCCAAGTACGTTTATCAACCAACCGCCTGCTATCAGTCCGACGGGGTTGGCACTACTGAAGAACAACCCGAAGCTGCTCATGACACGTCCCCTCATATCTTCAGGCGCAAGTAATTGCAAGGATGTCGCTAATGGGATGTTCAACAACGAACTCCCTGCTGTGGCAATGCCAAACAAAGCGATGGCCAGCCAAAGCGAAGGGAACAGCGCCATGAAAAACAGCGATAACCCGCCGGTGAGAAAGGATACAGTCATCCACTGCCACAACCGCAGTCGGTGGGCTAACTTACCAGAGAGCAGAGATGCTACAAGTCCTCCGGCAGCCGCAGCCGCTTCCAGATAACCATAACCAGCGACACCTGCATGGAGTACCTCTTTCGAAAACACCGAAGTGAAAATTTGAATGGGCGCACCTGTCATATTGACGATGGCGCCAAAACAGACCAAGACACGCAAAGTGCGTTTTCTCCATATGAAGCGAATCCCCTCAGAACTGTCGCGCAAAAAGCCGAGCACACCTTGACTTGCCTTGGCGCGCAAGGCTGGAATGGACAACAGCACGAAGCTAATGGCGCTTAGGAAAAAAGAGATACCATCCAAAAGCACTGCATTTCCTGGATGCAGCCAAGCGACGATAAGTCCCCCCACACCATAGCCGAGCAACGTGATCGCCTGGCTTGTCGCACTCAACAAGCCATTGGCTGGCGCCAATTGGCGTTCACGGTCGGGCAGTATGTTGGGCAAAGCAGCTTGTTCTGCCGGGCTAAACAACATGCCTGCAACAGAGAGCAGGAGATTGGCTGTGTATATCTCAACCGCGCTGGCGTGATGCCAAATCATCAGCAGGTAGACACATCCAACAATGACACCGCTGATGACATCGCTTCCCACAAGAATGACTTTCTTCGGTAGGCGATCCGCAACTGTCCCTAATGGTACGGCCAGGATGATGAATGACAACATCGGCACCAGTGGAACAAGCGCCGTTTTCAGAGCAGAATTGGTCGTCGATAGGACATACCACATGGTCGCCATCGTAAATAAAATATCGCCAAGCCCTGACACGATGCGTCCTGCCCAGAAGATTGAGAATGCTGGGATCTGAATCAACTCACTATAGCCAGGCGTCTTCTCTAATACGGTAGACAAGGTCATGACTTCCTTTCGTCACACTGTGTTTCACAGCTCGTCATGTGTCCTCTGGATCGCGATTCCTATCTTCCGCTTGAAATTCTTCAAGCATGGCCGCCTTGAGCATCGTACGACTAGATATGCTGCATCAAAGCAACCTCTCACCCAAACTGAAGGGCAATCTCTCTCCCCAGTGCCTTTGCCAACAAAGCCCAAGCTTCTTTGTCATCCGCCCCGTAAGGAAAAGGTTGAAAGCCGTAGTGCAGATAGATGCCGACAGCTCTATCACTGGTGGTCTGAGTGGTCAGATACATTTCCTCATATGATTTTGCAATCCGTTGCATCGCCAAAGAGACAACCCACTTGCCAAGTCCGTAGCCTTGGTAGGCTGGTGTCACGGCGACCCAGCCCAAGCGTCCCATATGCCGTCCATCCAAGGTGCCAGACATCGCCGTCGCTGTCCCCACCGCTTCGCCCCTTGCGTTCTCAACAAACAGGCAACGATCCGCCAGGACACCGACGTCGGGAAAATCGCGTGAAAAACGCTCCATAGCAGCGGTCTCCGTTGCAAACTCCCCCGCCTGCTGTTCAATCCTCGCCCAAGTGGCTTCATCTCCTGCTTGAAACCACCGCACATGAAATCCATTTGGCGGTTCAACAACAGGGATATGCTGGCTGTTGGGCCGATACATGTTGACCATCAGTCGTTTCAACGCATTCATCTCCTCAATCTGTCCACGAAACTACTGGATTAGCGGCAAATATAAATACCGAATTACACCCAGGTCTCCATCCGTTCGGCCAACGTCGCCGTGTAGCACTCCAGTTGCACACCATCGGGATCTAAGAAATTGATCGACCAACCGCCGCCGCGCTGTAGAGGGCCGCGTACAATCGGGACGTTTGCCTGGCGCAGCACATCGACCAGCAAATCAAATTTGGCGGGAGCGATATAAAACGCCACGTGATTAACCCCCAACTGTTGCGTCAAAGGGGACAATTCAGGACGCTCCTGCAGGCATACCCATGCCGTGCCCCATGTCAGATAAACGTCTCGCCGTCCGCGATGCACGACTTCCATGCCAAGTGTACGGACGTAAAAGTCCAGCGATTGCGCCAGATGGGCCACATCGATGGTCACGTGACTGAACCCCTGCACTCCGTGAGATATCACTTTACTATGCAGCGTCTCTTCCTCGGCAAGATATAAGACCATCTCCAACTCGTCCCAATAACGTCCAGACACCTGCATCGCCTGACGCATTGTCCCGTACACTGTAAATCCCACCGACTCGTACAACCGCTTGGCGGCGGTATTATCGCTGACCACAGTGAGCTGGATTTGCTCCAATCCCGCAAACTGTCGCGCTTTTTCAATAAGCGTCGTGAGCAGCATGCGACCAACGCCACGCTGGCGGAAATCCGGCGCCACAAACATCGCGTAAAGATGGGCAATATGCGCCACTTTCGTCTGCTTTTCCCGCACGAGCGCCACCATACCGACAAGCTGTCCATCCTCTGTAAAAGCCCCAAGCGTAAAGCTGTGATCCGTCGGCGCAAGCTGCCCCGCAGTTTGCGCCAGCGGCCTTGTCAGATATTCGTCATACGTCGTGAGAAATGATTCCGGATTTTTCGCAAGCGCCTCCAGGCGCAGCGCCCGGTAGATGGACGCATCATCTGCGGTGATCACACGTGTGTACAAAAAAATGCCTCCTCCTTGGTACCCCTTCAGGTCTTAGGGCGCGACGACCTCCACCTTGATCCTGTCGGGATCTTCGAAAAATACTGCATAATGCTGCGATCCGCCTGCAAACGGATGGCGATCTTCATACAGAATCGGTATGTTCCTCTCCCGAAGCAAGTTCGTCAACTCGTCCACTTGCTTGCGGGAACCTGCGTGAAACGCAACGTGATTCAAGCCAGTATGTCGTCTGTGATAGGGGGTTGCCAAATATTCTGGCATCGTTTGCACCAAGACAATGTAGGCGTCATTCTTACGCCAACTGCGTCCTTCGGGCCAATCTTGATAGGTTTCATAGCCCAGGTATTCAAGCAACCAGCCCCAGAATTTCACTGATCGCGACAACGCTGAGACATTGAGCTCCACATGGTGAACATGCCCGGTATTCCGTTGCGGCTGAATCTCCTCGCGGAAGTAAGCGCCCCAATCAGGTTGCGCGCCATCCACATCGCGAAAACCATACATTTTGGCCAACGCCCACGTGGACAGTGTCTTCCCAGCCATTCGCGCAACATTGTCGTCTGTCGCCAAAGCGACCACTGCGCGTCCAATGAAGTAAGGTGTCTCCGAAGCTGCGAAATCCGGTCGATTGGCGATGGCATCCCGCCAGTTTGCTTCCGTCACACCAAGTGTATCCAGCACAGCCTCAGAGCGCAGAAAACCTGGCGTCAGCGCCACGGCCGTGATATTCGGCGCGTATTGGCGAAAGTCTTGGGCCATGGCCTCCGCCAGATGAATCGTGGACACTTTCGCGAGACTGTAGTACAAGCTCCCCTGGTAGTCGTAGTCGACGCCATCGGTGATTTCAATCACGAGACCGCCAGACTGCTGCATCAGCGGCACGGCGTAATGCGTCGTGATGAGATGCGTGTGGACGGCGCGCGTCTGCATATGTAGGCCATTTGCCAACGAATGTGACCAGAACGGGATATGCCACTCCGCCAGTTCATCCCCGCCCCAGATGTCGTTGATCAAAAAATCCACCCGCCCCTGCTCATTGGCGATTCGCTCGAACAGCGCCTCGACTTCAGATTGCACCGTGTGGTCCACCTGCACGGGAATGCCGATCCCGCCGCGTGCAGTCACCATTTCAGCCGTCTCATCTATCGTCTCGGGCCGCCCTGTTGTGTGCCCCCGCACACTCCGCCCCGTGACATACACCGTTGCCCCCGCTTCGCCCAACGAGACGGCGATGGCACGTCCACACCCACGCGTCCCACCCGCGACGACTGCGATTTTCCCTTTCAAAGGTCGATTTAGCAAATTCACACCTCCGTTGCTATTGTCAATTTTTCCATTCGCAACATGATTGTGAAGAAGTCACACCGGTTTTAACCCTTCCCTTAAATCGCGAATGAAGTCCGAAGCAAATTGTTGCATTTCCGCATAGACAGCTTGGGCTTCCGGAAGATAACATACGCCCGCGCCAAGTACGTACTTCTCAAAATATTGCAACGTTTGCTCCAGCGTTTGGCCTCTCGCCGTCCCCGTACATAGTGATTTTACGATTAGATAAGTTTTTCCTCCTTCGATCATGTGCGCATCATGCAGTAGCCTTCCTTCTAGTGATTCTGCCAGCTCATCTTTTTGCGATTCCCAAGCGATTGTTACGATGCGCTCTACGCTGCCCGTATCTAGCCCTTCACGATCCAAAAACGCTCTGATGGCTTCCTCATGAAAATAGATAAAACCGTGAAAGTAAGCCGCGTATACGATGCTATCCCAATGATGTATCTCCGGATGGTATTTCAATAACTGCTTGGCGGCGTTGATGACCCTGTCAATGTGGCTTAAATCGTGCATGACATCTTTGTCCGCGTAAAATGGACGCGCAAAAGCAATCAAGCGATTGAGATCCATCACGGCATTTCGCCCCCTTCTTCCAGCGGATACGACATGAGCCAGCAATCACGCCATTCCCCTTCATGCCACTCATGCCTCGGAAGTTGCTTGATTTTGTGAAACCCGGCCTTCTCATAACATCGGATGGCTCGCGTGTTCCATGTCTGTGGATCCATCACCACTTGGTTGGCATGAAGCTGCTGACATAGATATTGCGCCATCGCTGTGACCAATTGCGTGCCAAGCCCCCGATTCCAAAATGACGGATCGCCAATGAATTGGTCCATGCCATATATGGTCTTTGACATCGTCAAACCGAGCTTCTCCTTCTCGTCTGCTGCAACAGGATAGAACTGAATGTATCCGATATCCGTTCCGTCGTAGTTGACAATGCAGCTAGTCACATGACGATCCGCTTTACTGCCGAACACCTGCTCCACCTGCGCCAAGTTGTATGGATTGTCTCGCCCCTCATAAAACGCCAACACGCTTGCATCGCTGAGCCACTTCGCCAACAACGGATAATCCACTGCACTCAATTGGCGAACTGCCAGTCCACCTGTTTGAAATACACGCATTCGCTCACCTCGTCTGCGCCCTGCATAGGCGTTCAGTCCAAACGGATAACTGCCTCCATGGTCGAGGCGCCATTGTCTGCAATCGATTCAATCGCGATTTCGTCCACCGTTGTCGCAAATGGAGTGACAAAACTTTCCGTCTCGCTAAGTGCAAGTTGAAAGACAGACGCGTCCTCTATACGTCCAACCGTCAAATGTGGCATATATGTCAGATTGCGATTTAAAAAGTTTCGCAGCAACCCTGTATATAGTTGATCGTGGAGCTTGATGATCTCGTCATTTCCTCGCTTGACGTTCAGAAAAAGGTACCCACCTTCTGCACCAGTGACACTCTGCAAAACCAACGCAAATGGTGATATCGCTCGAACTGCGTTTTGCACGTGCTGTTCAAGTGCAGCGGATGTGATATCGCTCACGAACGGAAAAACCAATGTCACATGTGGGGCAATGAATGAATGCAAACCATCGTATTTTGCTCTTATCTCGTGAATGGGCCTCGCGTCAATGAACTTCGGGAAAATATGGATTGCGCGAAGCCTGTTCATGCGCTTCTGCTCCAAGAGGTGGGGGCAATCCATTTGTTCCAACTTTCCCGTTTTTTCATACTTTCTCACCAGCAGATAAAGCAATACAGGACGCCACAGCCAACCAAAATAGCCGTTCTCGCACATGCCACTGCTTGTTCCAGTCCCGCGCATCCCATACTTCGGAATCCAAATCATCACCACCGTACAGCAGTTGGGCAAAGGCCACGTTTCTAAACTTGGCTACGGCAAAAAACGCCGCACATTCCATCTCGACCGTCAAACATCCCTCTGACTTGCGCAATTCTACTTTTTTGGGTGTCGAGCGATAAAAGGCATCCGTTGTCCACGTCTTCGAAACGATATATGGAACACCGTGTGCGCTGAGCACCTCTTCAATGGCGCGCACTCCGTTCGCATCCGCTTCCACCTCACGCCCCGGCTCCAGATAATGATACGACGTCCCCTCATCCCGGACGGCCGAATTCGGAATCACAATATGTCCAACCTGAATATGCTTGTCCAACACACCGGCTCCACCACAGGCAATAAATTTCTTGCAGCCCAAAGCAATGACCTCTTCTAAGAATGCAGCTGCGCTTGGCGCACCTACCCCGGGATGAAACAAAGCGACCCGCTGCCCGTTGTAATTCACTTCATATACCAGATTTTTCCCAGATTCAGACCCCAGTTCTGTCAAAACGCGAGCATGGCCGTCTCTGACGAGTTTGTCGATCACGTCCTTAAAAAAGCAAACTACACAGCTTTCCGGAATGTCGATGGGACGAATGTGTTCAGCCGCATTGATCATCGCGTGTGTCGCCGGATCGAACTCTAAAATGGGGTACACTTTTTTCTGCATAGACTCATCACTCTCACTACGTTCTTTTTGCGCCTGCGCCAAGATGGCATCAACAAATGCTTTCTTACTATCCGTGTAGCTTTTTACATCGTCACTAAATTGAACTGCCAATTCACGTTTCAACTGCAAATAGGATTCTACGACTTCAGGGTGAGCACGAAGATAATCCCGAAACAATAGATGCGCATTCCAATGAACGCCATTGTAAATCTCTAAATGCAAATAGTGGGTTCTTCCCATGTCCGTGTCTTTGGCAAAGACCACTTTGCCGTCAAGTTTCACACGCAATCGAAGATAACCTAACGTTTTGAGCTCAGAAGCGATTTCATCTACGTGATCGAAAGTGGCCACACCAATGGCGATATCAATCATCGGCTTCGCATCTAGCCCTACAATAGATGTACTGCCTACATGTTGGATATCAACCACGTACGCGCCAATCACATTTTGCAATTGCGCTTCATCCCGTTCAAACATGCTTTTCCAAGCTGGATGATACGGTTGCAAATGAACTGTATTCCGCGGAGCACCAAGCACTTAGCCCACCTCCGTATAGTTAGCATGGCAAAGACAATCATCACTGGACGTTCTCGCTGGTTGAGCACTCGCTATTACAAAAGCAGTTATCCATTCCAAACGCCTTGAAGTCGCCTGAGCAGAACAATTTGTCCGATGTGATAAGCATCATGTAACAGACAACCATTCATCATTGTCAAAGCTGACGCACCAGCACTATTGACCACCCTGTGCAGGTCTTCGGCGGTCGCCTTTTCTAAATGATTGTGAAAGTCGCGATACGACGAATAAAGTGTGAATAACGAATATCCCCACCCCTTCTCGTCTGTTGGATCACCTGGTTCACCAAACGTCATTTGATTGTCTATACGCTCCCCGGTTGGCGCCGCGCCAAGGAGGCGTCCCGAAACAAACGCTGTCCAAAACGTCAGATGGTTTACAATCTGCCAAATGCTATTGAAATCATCCTTAGGACGCCACGATGCAATCGGAGCCGTAACTCCATCCAGCGCTTTTTCTAAGGGAACAAACCAGGATGAATCTTTATCCAGGCGAAAACGCATTTGCTCTAACAGCGAATCCGTTACAGAGTCCATCGGGGCTCCCTCCAAAATTGATTTTGAAGAATAGCGTATCAGGGTTATAAGATTAGATTGGATTTTAGGTATGTTGTCGTCATATGCCCTTTGGAATCGACAAAACCAGTTTCTGTAAAGCAACGGCTACGCCATCGACATTGTTGGACTCCGTTACGTACTTGGTAAGTGTTTTTAATTCGTTTATGGCGTTGCCCATCGCCACAGGAAAACCACATAGCTCAAATAGTCCAATGTCATTGAAGTCATCGCCGAACGCCATGGTTTCCTCTGGCGGAATGTCCATCTGCTCTAGCACCTTACGCACGGCGTGTTCTTTTGACACAGACTTGTCCATGATCTGTACCAATATTCCACCATCTGTGCATATCACATTGACATCCTCAACGAAGTGGTCACGGATTGCTTCCCAATGCTGTAGGCCAAGAATGAGAATTTTGGTAGGCGATAAAGAATCAAAAAACGACTTGTCAACCACAGTTGGCTTTGGATCTTTGGGACGCAATCCGAATTCGGCACATCGGTTTTCAGGAACTGGATCTATACAATACCATGCGTCGTCTACCTCGTAGGAAATGATGGCCTGCGGTTCATGTTCGGACAAAAACTTAGCAATCATGACAGCCGTTTCAGTGCGAATACAGACGTGATGGCGAATTCCCTGGGACTCGTTCGTGATCAAAGCTCCATTATAATAGATCACATATCCATCGAACGGTTCATCCTGTAAAAGATGTCGAACAGATCTGGGTGGACGGGCAGTTGCGATCACGATTTGAATTCCTTTTTGTTTACATGCCGCTATGGCAAGGCGATTTAGAGGAGATATGGCCTTTTCATCGTTCAATAACGTCCCGTCCAAATCCAATACGATGCATTTCGTCTGAAACATTTTGGAATCACCCGCCACTCGCATTGCAAGAATGAGTTTTTCATTGATGATGCGCTTTAAGACACCAGAAGCAGCAGACTAAATATTGAGAATGTTAACAAAAACGCAACCCATATACAATAAAAAGCTTCTTAGCAGGACGTACCCCTGTCTTCGAAAAATTTTTCTGTAAAATTATCAGCAGTCGTCACCATAACGTTGCGGCGTGTTACACTGTATCTAGATATCTTGAAGGGGCGAAACAATGTGAGTGAAGACGTTGTCCAACAGTTGTTCAAGATGGTCGCTAGGAACAACGAACTTACCCAACAGGCGTTGAAGGAAGTTGCTGAAATGCGGCAGGAAATGAACCATGGCTTCCAGCAAGTCAATAGTCGTCTTGAACGTGTTGAAGAACGGATGGACGGATTAAGCACAAGGGTACGGCTGGTGAACCGATACGCCAGCGACTTGCGATTAGATGTTGACGAACTGAAAGGCGAACGGGCGTAATTGCCCGTTCTTTTTACATATTACCCCCTTGGGTGTAGTGATCTGACCGACTTTGCAGTAAGTCATTCATTGTGAATAAAGGATGGATCGACAGATCACCAGCAAGCAACGTATCAGTAGCAGATTCTTCTCGTTGAATCGCACAGATCACATCTTTCACCAGTGCGCCTACTTCGCGTAAATCTTTGGCGCTTAAAAGAATTTGTCCTCCTGTTGTGACAACATCTTCTACGATGCAAACAGATTTACCCGCTACGGATATGCCTTCAGCCAATTTACATGTTCCATATGCCTTCGCCTTTTTTCTGACAAAAACCACTGGAATCCCTGTCTCTATCGATATCGCCGTTGCTAGAGGGATTCCACCCATTTCAAGTCCCGCAAGGATCTCTGTTCCCTCTGGAATGAGCGAAGCCATGTGCTTTGCTACCGATGATAAGAGCGTTGGATTGGACTCGAACAAGTATTTATCAAAGTACTCATTCGCTTCTTTTCCTGATCTCAATGTAAATATCC
This sequence comes from Alicyclobacillus fodiniaquatilis, assembly GCF_042678105.1. Taxonomy (NCBI): domain Bacteria; kingdom Bacillati; phylum Bacillota; class Bacilli; order Caryophanales; family Alicyclobacillaceae; genus Alicyclobacillus; species Alicyclobacillus fodiniaquatilis. The sequence goes on along the minus strand of NZ_JBHUCX010000024.1, from coordinate 166,584 downwards.
CCGTTAAATGACACGTTTCATAAACTGCTTGCGCTAAATCTTGACGAATCACTGTACCACCTACCTTGTTTGGAGTTGAAACATGGTGTAGCCATTTTTCACCTATTGTCGTTGTAAACACATTACCATAGACACCATTGCAATAAAGCGTTCATTTGCTTTGCTCACGCGCCTGTTGGAGTGAAAAAGATGAACAGTTTGTCATGAGTTCTCAAATTACATAATGACGTACAAGATCACGAGGATCTTTGAACCGCCGTAGATGTTTGCTTTGAAATACGACCACCGTTTGTTGTTTGGGAATCACTTGTATCAAGGCTCCTCCTGCTCCAGACGCAGAGTAACCATCGGGATCAACCCACCAAAAATATCCGTAGTTTTTTACATGGCTGGTTGTGGATTCTTTTACCCATTCTGCAGGGATAATTTGATTCCCCCCTAAGGAACCTTGTTGTAAATAGAGATGTCCGAATTTGGCCATGTCTCGTGCAGGCAGATAGACAGGACCAATTCCTAGTCTCTGCGGGTCTTCTGATTCAGAGCGAGGAACCTCTATTCCGAGCGGTTGGAATAACCACGCTTCCAATAATTCTCCTATCGGCTTGTCGGTTGCGCGGGACAGACATGCGGCGGCTAGCAAGGCATCTGTATTTTTATAGTTAAAGTGCTGCCCCATCGCGTCACGTACCGGCAACTTTAAACTAAATTCGACCCAATTTCGGCTATTCGTGGTTCTGTGCCAGATGGGCTGGGCATCACCCGCCAATCGCGTGTAATAAAAGCCAGAAGTCATCGTCAAGAGATGGCGCAATGTCAAGCGGTGAACATGTGGATCAATGCCACTCAAATCCATGTCACGAAAAAAATCCAAGACGAGCTGATCTAGACTGTGGAAAACGCCTTTCTTTATGGCCATACCAATTAATGCCGACAAAATGCTTTTGTTGATTGACATCACCGGCAATGCATCATTTGATCCGTTGTTGTGATAGTAACGTTCATGCACAATCACACCGTCTCTCAAGATCAGCGCACTTAGGATGTTGGGATATTTGGCGGCAATTTCGCGATCCATCTGGTTAAGCCTAACCTCATCCAACCCTTTTTCCTCTGGAGATAAAGTCGTCCAGTTCTCAAAGCGTGGCATTCTCAACGACGTCCTCTCGCCAATAGGATCCAACCATAGAAGTCGGTACTGAAATGAGCTCTTCCGGCGTGCCGGCAGCGATGATCTCGCCGCCTTCGTCCCCGCCGCCAGGTCCCATCTCGATGATCCAATCACTCGACTTCAAGACAGATAAATCGTGCTCAATGATCAACACGGTATTTCCTCGTTCAACAAGACTGCGAAGAACGGACATGAGACGGATGACATCTGCACTGCTCAGTCCTGATGTCGGTTCGTCCAAAATATACAACATACCTTTGCTACGAGTCCGTCCGAATGCCTTGGCCAGTTTGATCCGCTGAGCTTCCCCGCCGCTTATGGTGGTGGATGACTGGCCTAATCTCAAATAGCCCATGCCGACCCGTTCCAATATGGCAAGCGGCCCGACGATAGCAGGCTCATGTTGAAAAAATTTGGCTGCTTCGGATACGGACATCGCCAAAATATCGGCGATGTTCTTACCAGATATAGAAATCTCAAGTACTTCCTTGCGATAACGGGTTCCACCGCAAACGTGACATGGCCATGTGAAGACAAACCCACGCGTTTCTTTCCGAATGACCCCTTCACCCTTACATTCCGCACAAGCGCCTGTAGAATTAAAAGAAAAATCCCCAAGCGTTAAGCCTGAATCCCTGGCATGTTCTTGCTGTGCAAAAAGAGAGCGAATTCGGTCCCATATGCCGATATAACTTGCAGGTGTAGATGTTTTTGCCCGCCCAATCGACAATTGTGTGATCACTGAAACGCCCGTCAATTGTTCGGCGCCAACCAGTTCGGCATCCACGGAATCATCTATGGACACATCCTCGTCAACCTGTTCATCGATTGAGTCATTATAGAATCTTTCTAAAAGAGGGACTAAAGTGGACGCGATCAGAGAACTTTTTCCGCTACCTGATATTCCAGACACACCGACCATCACGCCGAGCGGGATGGACACAGATACATCCTTCAGATTGTGAGTGGTCGCATGACGAAGCGTCAGCTTAGGCGTTACATCTGTCACCTTTTGTTTTTGGGATTTATCCATTGAACTGTAGCGTTTAGTATTCGCATATTCACGGATAAATGGCGCAAGGCGAGATCCCCTACATGTTAAATACCCTTTCACGTCACCTTCGTAGACAATTCGCCCGCCTTCTTCACCAGCGCCAGGTCCGATCTCGATGATCCAATCAGCGCCAAGTATGATACCGGGATCATGTTCAACCACAATCACGCTGTTGCCAAGCCGCAGTAGATCTTTTAAACGTTTGGTCAACAGCATTTTTTCGCTTTCATGCAACCCGACTGTGGGCTCATCAAAGACATAAAGGAGACCTTCTAATTCTGAATCCAGATATGAAGCAAGAAATAAGCGCTGTAATTCGCCGCCACTCAATGTGGGTGTTTTTCGATATAAAGATAGATGAGATAATCCGACATCGTGCAAATTGTTTATTTTTTCGCGAATCTTTTTCAAGACAATGCTGATATTTGGGTCAGCTTCAATCAGCTGTCCAGATACTTGATTCCAATACAGCGCCTGTTCGCGGAGGGTTTTGCCAGCCAATGCGCTGATGTGCAATCCACCAATGGTGACCGCTCTTGCTTCGTCACCGATTCTCGCGCCTTGGCAAGCAAGGCAAACAGTTGTTTCGGAACCTTCACCACCAGCAGTGATGCGATGTAAAAACGGAATCAGCCCTTCGTATCCTACCGTCAAGTCTCCGTGCATATACGCTTGTTGCACTTCAGAAGGCAAATCAAAATAAGAAACAGCGGGATCGAACCCATAGGCTTTTCCTAATCGCTTCAATCCCTCTCGCAGCTTAGCAGGTGATACGCGCCAAACTGACTCCTGTTGAAAACGAGATCCTTGCGAGAGTCTATCCACAGTTATGATCGATACGTGACCTGTACCAAAGCAGTTCAAACACATCCCCAGTGGAGAATTGAAGTTGAAATAGGCGTTCGGCAACGGCTCAACCTGCTGACCGCATGCTTTACATATCCTCCGTGAATCTGTCATGCCACCACACGCGCACGGATACTGCCCCACAAGGGAAAATACGATCTGCATCAGTTCCAATATCCCTGTTCTGGTACCGACCAAACTTCGCGGATTGGATTGACGAATGATCCGCTGTTCGACCGCGACGGTTGGCACCAAACCGGTCACGCTCTCGAATCCTTCCTTTTCCTCAACACTGTTTGCACCGACAGCCTGTTCGTACCTGCGTCTTCCCTCTCGATACAGTAGATCAAAGGCGAGTGTAGATTTCCCTGATCCACTAACCCCTGTAATCACGACGAATTTCCCCTTGGGGATATCCAAGTTGATATGCTTCAAATTATGTAGAACAGCACCTTGAATTCGTACGAAGTCCACGCTCATTCCCCTCTATATCATCATTCAATTCATTATTTTCGCTAATGCTCACATCAACGCCATCAGATGCGATGTATCATTGAATACAGCCAAAACATTTTGTCGGAAATCATTCTGAGTCAAAACAGATATACTGCCTACTGAAGCCGAGAAATATGATGTCGCCAACATCTGCGGGTCAAAGTTCATCCACCAGGCAACGATATAACTCAAAGTTCCACCATGCGTTACAATGATGAGATTTTTCTCCGTTTCCCAATTGCATATCCTATCCATGCAGTTACATACTCGATGATAGAATTGCCGCCATGTCTCACCGTCTTGGAATTCTTGGTAATCTATATCAAACACATTTCCTGTCCGAAGATTTCTGTTTTCTCTAGCCCAATCTTTAGTTTTGCCTGCCGCAACGCCATTGTTTATTTCTCTGAGATCCTGCTCTACCGTAACTACTAATCCCAGCTGTTTCCCAATGATTTCTGCTGTTTGCTTTGCCCTCAACAAGTCAGAGGCGTACAAAACATACTCGTGACCGTCGCCATTTATCAGTTTTTTTAATTTCCCTGCAACCAGTTCAGCCTGTTTTCGTCCTAAACCCGTAAGTGGCGTATTTGTCCAACCGCCCGACAATTGATTGATGTGGTGCTCTGATTGACAATGTTGAATTACAATTACGCTACTCATTTCAATGTCCCTTTCGCATACAGAAACGGATGTTTTACAGACTCTGATGCCAATCGCTCAATATCCACAACACGATTACGTGGAATAATCAAAAGGCTTGCAGGTAATTGGCAACGTGCTAGAATTAATCCACTCTACTGCTTGTAAGACCAACGGTGATGAATTCTTTATTGTGACATCTCTCAATGAAAGCCAAATTGCCCTTCCCGAATCCTGACCCTCGAATCTATGTATGACGCCTGGTGGCTGTTCAATATTCAACTCCACTTCGTACATCATCGCGATGTGATGAAGGCGCTCCATTGTGTTGTCCTTTCTTGTCCACAACACACTAAAGTCACACGTACCAATGCTACTCAGCTTAACAGTGGTAACCCCTGTCTCTTCCGCAATTTCACGTGTAATTGCCTGCTCTAGAGATTCGTTGCCCTCCAGCCTGCCGCCTGGCAAATCATATTGTCCTGTATATGGCCCTAAAAGTTTCTCAATGACCAATAATCGATTTCCATTAACGCAAATTCCATATACGCCTATGTGGCGATAAAAATCGTTTTTGTTGATATCATTCACTTAGGCAACCATCCTCTTTTTAAAAACATCCCCACGCTATGACTTCGTTAGATACAGAGCCAAATCGTGATCGACCTGCACCATACTGCCTTGTACGACTGGTTGCCCATGGTATGTAAGGCCTCTTCCGTCTGGTACATACCCTCTTTTCGCATACAAACGCTGTGCATCTCCATAACTGGCAAATAGGCCAACGCCTACACCGACAACACCATATTTACGAATCGCGATATGCTCGACAGCCGCCATGAGCGCATGCCCGATGCCATGTCTTCTTAAAGGTGGAATGACATTAAAATCATTGATTTCTGGTATGCCATTTTCAACAAAATACGAGTAATGTGACTTTGCAAGCAGATGTAAGCTTCCAGCAAACTGCCGTTCATAAAATGCTAACAACGTAATGCGTTCGCCTGTTTTATTTTCTTCCCAACATTTTAAAATGTAGTCCAATGGCTTCCCGATATCATGTTCATCAAAAATACAAAATACATGGTCGATGTCGTCGGCAGTCATCTGCCGAATCTGAATCGCTTTGTTCATCTTCATCCCTTTCTTCGTGAACAAATCAGTGCAGATTACTCGGATAACGCCTTCGTCACTGCCTTGTTCAAATTCGAAAGCAATGTATCATCTCGAACCAACACACCACGTCTTTTCAAGAAAACGTCAAATCCGCGTAGAGATTCAGTGTTCACTCGCGGAAGCAGTTGGAAATGCAAATGATTCCTCTTTCCGTCACACATCGTGATGAAATAGACCTTTTCCGCATCAGCAACTTCTTTGAGCGCTTGAATAGCCGCCTGTGTTACCTTCAAAATATGCGTGCCTAATTCTAGCGGCATTTCCGACAGGTCCTCGTAATGGTGCTTGGTCAATAAAATAGAATGACCTGGATTTCTTGGATAATCATCTAAAAACAGAAGCACATACTTATCTTCGTAGTACAGACGCCCTGTAAAGGGACCATAAACACTGTCGAGATTCTGACATGTAGGGCATATCCCCATTTCTTGAAGCGCTTTCACACGCTGCTCCACCAACTCCCTCTGCTTCAATTCTTCGTCGGTAGACGGTTTCACAACACTCATGTCATCAACTCCAATTCAGCATGAATAAAAACCGTAAAATATGAATTCAACGCTGGATTACAAATCCCTTCCAGTTACCTTCTCCGTCAACTATATTGTCTGCGTAAATAAAAACAGACGACTTTCGTCGCCTGTCAGTGGATGATATAAGGCAGGGCCACTCCCATTGCACCACCAAATTCAAGATTCAGCCGTCGGCCCTCACCCTTTGGGAGAAATACTGTGTTCGATCCTGCGTTTAATTGTTTACCACGCAAATTACGGCTTGCTTCACATGTCTGAATCTTACAAAAAAATCATCATGACTCGTGCCGTAAACCATGAAACATGCAGCACCTAAACAATTCAGCGTTTGAATTTTTTTACCGAGACCAGATTTTCTCGCCAAATATCATCTCTTCCACTGCGGTTAAGCCCAATTCCTTTGTTGCTTCTGTTTGCTTGAACCCTCTTATTTGAATCTGCTCGCGCTGCTGCAACATTGACCATTACAGCGTTTAACGGTTTACGTGATGTGCTTGCCTCTTCGTTGTAAAAACATACTGTCGTCTGGCCGTTGAAGTGCGAACAGCCCTAATTTCGTTCTTCTCATGTGCGCATATTTGTTTAATTGGCTGTTCACGCCGTCAAGCATTTTGACCAATTGTTGTGATAATGCAATAAAAATTTGGAGCGTTCATGTCCATTTTCCCAACCCTGCAAAACGAACTCCGTAGTAAGAAATCAATTTATGGAGACAGGAGACTTGGATTGAGTCCAAAACAAAGGGAGAATTATCAACCTTTATCCACTTGCACAGATGTACCTTCCTAAACTGCTGCCCCTTAACTGACCCGATGCTCCATCCGTAGTTTGTCCGCAATCATTGCGATAAATTCCGAGTTGGTTGGTTTGGTCTTTGACGCGCTGACTGTATAACCAAACACTTTGCGAATGGCATCCATATTGCCACGTCCCCACGCCACTTCAATCGAATGGCGTATTGCGCGTTCCACACGAGATGGGGTTGTCTTGTAACGCTCAGCAATGCGCGGATACAGAATTTTTGTAATCGATCCCAATATCTCCACATCATCAAAGACGATACCGATGGCTTCCCGTAAATAATGGTATCCTTTGATATGCGCCGGCACGCCAATTTCATGAATAATTTGAGTAATTTGGGCATCCACCGATCTTTTCATCACCTGATTTGGTGTGGATGAAGTCGCTCCCTGATATGCGGCGTGCATTTGCGTCGCTGCCACTGGTGCTGTGTTGCCCTGGACCACTTGGCGAATTCTATCGGCCAACAAGGGCATATCAAACGGTTTGAGGATGAAATACGAAACCCCAAGCTCCACAGCCCTGCGCGTCACCGTCTCTTGTCCAAACGCGGTGAGCATAATGACTTTGGGCGGTCTTCTGGATACATCGTTCAGACGCTCCAATGCGCCTATACCGTCAAGCACTGGCATAATGATATCAAGCACCAGCACATCCGGTTCGGTGTCACGCACCAAATTTAGTACGTCATTTCCGTTGTATGCAACCCCACAAAGATTCATATCCGGCTGAGATGAAATGAATTCGCCAAGCAAATCAGCAAATTCATGATTGTCGTCCGCGATTAAAACATTCAAAAACGACACCGACAGACTCCCTC
>NZ_JBHUCX010000024.1:0-158873 GCF_042678105.1 Alicyclobacillus fodiniaquatilis | reverse complement strand
TCGACGTGACCTATAAAAACCTGATTAGACTGCACTTCGTGGTTGATTCCAGGCTGGATGCATGAGCCACGGAGAAAAAGAAGGTACAACTGCGTGTTCATCTCTTGTCTGTTGCAGCATCCACATGGCGTACACACCATATCCACGAGTCGGATCAGACACGAACACATGGGTAACCGCTCCGATGAGCCGTCCGTCTTGCAGAAGCGGACTGCCGCTCATGCCTTGAATAATGCCGCCCGTTTCGGCCAATAGGCGTGGATCTGTGACTTTGATGATCATGCTTTTGGTGGCAGGTGAATGTTGATGCGCCACATTGTCCACACGCACATCAAAGGCTTCCACCTTGTTTCCATGTACGACCGTGTACATTTTTGCGGGTCCCTCGTGCACTTGCTCTGGCAAAGCCACCTGCACTAATGAGGAAGGAGTGTATGGCAGTGGCGCGCTTGGCATAGAACCAAACACACCGTAATCTGTATTTTCCGATATGAGTCCGATTTGTGATTGTGTACCTGCCGATGAAAACGTTCCTCGTTTTTCGCCCGGAGCGCCAATTTGACCACGCTTGAGTCCTGTAATCATGGCTTCATACAATTGCCCGCTGCCGTCAACCCGCTGTCCTGTATCAATATCTGTAATGACATGACCGAGTGCGCCAAAGGCGTGGTGAACCGGATCATAGAAGGTCAAAGTCCCAACGCCAACTGTTCGATCCCGCACATATAAACCAAGTTGACGGTGACCTAATCCATCATCCGGCACATTGACTGACAGCTGGCGCTTCGTATGGCCGCGCTGGATGGTCAAATGGATTTGTTGCGGAGCTTGACGCAATACTTGCTGTAAATCGCTTGAAGAATGTACTGCGTGTTGTTCAATCGAAACAATCATATCCCCGATTTGAACATGGGCACGGGCGCTTGGCGATGAACCATCGGACAATCGGCGAAACCCAACCACCACTGGACCTTTAGACTCTAAGCGAATCCCGACTGCCTGCCCGCCAACCACCACTTTGGCGCCAGGCGTCACGTGGACATGTGTTTTCCAAGGGATAAATCCGAACAATTTGCTTGCGATATCAAAATTGCCTGGGTCATTTGACTTGACTGTTGTCCCTGTTGTTGTTTCACTGGTGGTGGCCACCGCATGATTCGACGATGTTGGCGCTTGATGTGGTTTTACGATTGGCAATGAAACGGTATCGCCTGCAGCCATGTTCAACTCGGTTGGCGTGCTGGCCAACTTTTGCGCTGCTGGAGTAAAGCAACTTGCAGTGATCGCAAGAAGACCGACGAATTTTAATGTACGTAGGCGACCAGCCATAACTGCGTTCCCCCCTCGACCATGGCACCTCATTGAAGCGTAGTCCTAAGGTTCCCGCAGTGCGCCGTCTTATAATGCAAAAAAGCTCCCACCTAGGGCCTTGTGCTGGGTTCAATGCGGAAGCTTTCCAGCAGTGCATCCGCATGGAGCAACGCTGTATTATCCGAAACACTGGCACCAAGCAGGCGGCCAACCTCCAAGCGGCGCTTTTTCGTGTTCAAAGCGTAAATCCTGGTATGCGCGCGTCCATCCACGTTATCCTTGACAATCTGAAAGTGGGCATGCCCAGCTGCCGCCACTTGCGCAGCATGCGTGACACAGAGAACTTGCCTGTCTTCGCCCAGTTGACGCAACATCACCGCAACGCTTTGGGCCGCTTCACCGCTCACGCCAGCATCGATTTCATCAAAGATGAGCGTGTCGATCTGTTCGAGATCCGCAACTACAACTTTCAATGCCAATAGTGTGCGCGATAATTCCCCACCCGATGCAACTTTTTGCAATGGCATCAAATTTTCGCCAGGATTGCCGCTGAACAAAAAATCCACCTTGTCATAGCCATCTTCACTGCATTGATTCTCATCGGCCGTCACCTCGACGACAAAGCGCGCGTCTGTCATTTGCAAACGATGCAGTTGCGCCTGCACTTGCGCCTGCAGACCCGAAGCGGCCTTCACCCGACACTGGTGCAATTGCCGCGCCATTTGCAGATAATCGCTGCGGCTTTGTTCAACCTTCATGCGGTGTCGTTCCAACAGTTCATCATGCGCCAATAATTGCGCATACGTCGCTTTGGCCGTCGCCAAGTGCGCCAGGATCTCTTCGCTGCTCGCGCCATATTTGCGCATGAGCGTCCGCAATGCCGCAATGCGCGTTTCAATTTCATCAAGTCGCCTTGGATCCGCCTCAATCTGCGCGGCGTATTTATTCAGGCCAAATGAGGCCTCTTCGGCATTCACACGCGCGCTTTCCACCATCTGCCGGATATCGTCCAAGGCATCAACACCAGCCGCAATCTCCCTTGACGCCGCTTCAGCCGCAGACAACTGCGCAATTGCGCCAAAGGATGGATCTTCGAGCGCCGCCAACAGTTTGTCCAAATTGCTCTTCAATTTGTCAAATGCAAGCAGTTGATGCCGCTCCTCGCGCAAAGCGTCCTCTTCACCCGGCGTCAAGTTCGCGGCTTCAATCTCCTCAATTTGAAATCTGAGCATGTCGATTTGGCGAGCGCGCTCCTGCTCGCTCACCTGCGCTTGCTCCAGCGCTCTGATGTCGTCCTGCCACGTTCTGTAGCACGCGGCCGTCTGAGCAGACAGATGCGTGTGTTGGCCGTACAGATCTACAATATTTCGCTGATACCTGTTGCTCAACAGTGCGTGAGACTCATGCTGCCCCTGCATTTCAACAAGTGTGTCCCCCAGTTGTTTGAGCATTTGCACGGTGATGGTCCTGCCGTTTACACGACAGATGGAGCGGCCGCTCGTATACAATGTCCGCGATACCACAACCGTGCCTTCGTCCACAGTGATGCCCCAATCCTGCAAATATCCATATGCAGGATGGGTCGGTGGGACGACGAAAACCGCCTCCACAAGCGCGTGATCGAACCCGCGCTGCACGTTGGCGGCAGAGGCCCGATCCCCCAAAATCAGACGTGTCGCGTCGAGGAGCAGGGATTTTCCGGCGCCCGTCTCGCCGGTGAAAACATGCAGCCCCTGGGTAAACTGCAGACGGAGGGCATCAATCAAAACAAAATGTTCAACGTATAATTCAGTCAACATGACAGGTTCACCGCCTTTTAATACGTGGCTGACGTGTACGCTGAATTGTGCAACTTACTTCTTAAAACATCAAAAAATTCGCGATCCGGCAAGTGCACGAGCGTCGTGTCATAAGGCGCTTGACGCACCACAATCTCATCGCCGCTTTCGAGCATCATCCCGTCCTGACCGTCCACGGCCAGGGCGACGTCCTTATGCCGTGCACGCACCTTTACCCGCACGGTCTGGCTGGCATCAATGACACACGGTCGTGAAAACAGCGTATGGGGGCATACCGGTGTAATGACCATGACCTGCAATTGCGGGGAGACAATCGGTCCGCCACACGACAAAGCGTATGCGGTTGATCCAGTTGGTGTGGAAATGATGACGCCATCCCCGCTATATGTATCCATATACACGCCGTCCACGTGAACATCAAGCGTGGCCATGCGCGCGAAAGAAGCTTTACCAATGCCCGCCTCATTGAGCGCAATCAATTTTGCAATTTCCTTGCCTTGTCGATAAACAAATACTTCAAGCATCATTCTTCGCTGCAATTGATAATCATGCTTGATGATCCGTTCAATTGCGGGTCCCAATTGCGAGGGATCCGATTGGGTGAGAAAGCCCAGATGGCCCATATTGATGCCTAAAAGTGGAATGTGGTGCGGCGCAAGTTGCCGAGCAACCCCTAAGAGTGTACCGTCGCCGCCGAGGACGATGGCCATCTCCACGGTTTGTACACTTGGTTCCACCTGTAAAATTTTTGTGTCATAGTCGACTGCTACATGTGTGACGGAAATTTCTGCTGCTTGCAGCAATTCGTCAATTTCTTCTCGAACCGAGCAAGCCAGCGTTTTATGCGGATTGAACAACAACGCCATGTGCCGCAAGTGCACACCTCCAACTCACATGCGGTGTATGCAGGCAAATGTGAATAACATCCCACCAGCGAACCACAAGCCACGGTAAAACATGTGGCGTACGTGATAACGGCGAGATCGAAACACAGTGAAATCGACATGATGAACGGATTCATCCGTCAAGTTCAGAAAAATTAACCCGTGCACACCCAAAATTACAAACAACGGAAAGTAGCGTTGGCAAATTTCTTCTCGGCTGGGACAATCCAGCCCCACAAACACAGCATACTCGTGCCCATCTTTGCGCGCAATAAAATGCGCCTTTTCGCGATAGGCGATGGACGCCGCATCGACATAGCCAATATACTTCGCTTCATTTTCCGCCTGCAGCACCTCATAGCCGTTTTTGACCAACCAACGCGCTCCAGCCTGGGGCACACCCTCTGGGGTGGACTCATCGACTTTTTCCAATCGCTGACTGATCATTGATTTCCCAACGAAGTAAACAAGCAAGGCGGCAGCCACGATGCCGAGTACCGTCAGCATCCTTTGGACACCTCATCTTGTCACGTGATTATCCATGTGTCGCCAGTTTGTCGCGTACATCAGTGTCAGCCAGTTTGGCCCATGCGTCAATGACTACTGTTTTGGCAACTTCTTTCCATTCATCAATGGCAAGCATCTGTCCGGCATGCCACCAAGCCAAAAACTCAATATTGCCATCGCCGCCGGAAATCGGCGAATAGTCGAGGCCCTGGCACGACCAGCCCATGGATGTGACATGATCCAGCATGTCCATTAAAACGGCATAATGAACCTGTGGGTTGCGAACAATTCCGCCTTTGCCCACTGCTTCGCGCCCTGCCTCAAATTGCGGTTTGATGAGACTGACCACATCAGCTGCTTCTGTGCAGACTGTCTGCAGCTTTGGCAACAGCAACCGGGTCGAAATAAAAGAGACGTCCATCACCGCGAGACTCGGTTGCGGATGAAACTGCAGTTCATCCACATGGCGAAAATTTGTCCGTTCCAAGACAGTCACGCGCTCATCCTTGCGCAAAGACCACGCCAATTGACCGTACCCGACATCGACTGCGTAGACATGCGCTGCGCCATGCTGCAATAGGCAGTCCGTGAAACCACCCGTAGAAGCACCGACGTCGATGGCAATCCTGTCCTTGACCGCCACGTTGAATCTGGCCAGCGCCCGCTCCAACTTGAGTCCACCCCGCGACACATATTGATGCTCCGGCTTTTCGACAGACAAAGGGATGTCCACATGCACCTTTGTCCCCGGTTTGTCCAGACGCACCCCTTCGGACATCACCAGACCGGCCATCACAGCGCGCCGCGCCGCTTCGCGGCTCGGATACAATCCGCGCTCATGCAGTAACATATCCAATCGCATTTTTTGCATGCCGCTCTAGTGCGCCTCCGTTTGATCAATTTGGCGGCACAACGATTTTGCCGCCTGCACGACACCATCCACCGTGAGTCCAAGCTCTTTCAACATATCGCCGCGGCTGCCGTGCGCCACAAACGCATCTGTGATGCCGAGGCGCTGCACTTTTGCGCACACATGCGCATCAGCCAGACATTCGACGACAGCAGCGCCCATGCCGCCAATCAGCGCGGCCTCTTCCACCGTCACAATCGGCATGTTCCGAGCACAGGCGAGCACACATTCTGTATCCAACGGTTTGACAAAGCGCATGTTCACCACCTGGGCGCGAATGTCGTGATCAGCCAGCAATTTGTCCGCTGCTTGCACGGCGATCTCGACCATAGGCCCCAATGCCAACAGTGCGACATCTGTCCCTTCCCGCTCGATCTTCGCTTTTCCGACTTCAAGGATTTCCAGCGGTTTGGCCGGCTCCTCTGTCATTTCTTCACCGCGTGGATACCGTACGACAACCGGGGCGTTCAGCGTGAAGGCCGTGGCCAACATTTGGCGCAGTTCGATTGCATCCTTTGGCATCATCACCGTCATATTGGGAATCGTGCGCACAAAGGAGATGTCAAACGCGCCCTGATGCGTTTCGCCGTCAGGACCGACAATGCCGGCTCGATCCACCGCAAAAACGACGGGTAAATTTTGAATGGCGATATCATGAATCAACTGGTCGTAAGCGCGTTGCAAAAAAGTCGAATACACGGCAAAGACCGGACGCATCCCCTGTGTGGCAAGTCCTGCGCAAAACGTCGCTGCATGTTGTTCGGCAATCCCCACATCAAAGCACCGATCCGGGAAATCCACAGCAAAACCAGTCAGACCTGACCCCGGCACCATGGCCGGCGTCACAGCCACAATCGACCTGTCCGCACGAGCCAAATCACTTAAGGTCTCAGCAAAAATCTGACTGTACGATTTTAGCCGCTTATCCCCTTTTTTGGCACTCGGCCAAGCGTGGAATTTGTCGGGGGCATTTTCCGCCGAAGGATACCCTTTGCCTTTTTCCGTCACCAGATGCAGCAGCACCGGTCCCTTCAACTGTTTGGCATCTTCCAACGTGTTCAACAACAGCGGCAGGTTGTGCCCATCCACAGGTCCGAGGTAGCGAAAGCCAAATGCCTCAAAAAATTGTCCAGGCACGACAATATTCCGCAAACCATCCTTGAATCGCTCAATGGTATTCGTCAAACGATTGCCAATCGCCGGCACACGCCGCAATAACTGTTCGACGTCTGCCTTCATGCGCGCATAGGACGGGTCTGAGCGCAGTTTCGTCAAATAGCGCGACAATGCGCCGACATTTTCTGAGATGGACATCTCGTTGTCGTTTAAAATCACCATTAAATTGGTGCCGAGGTGCCCCGCATGGTTGAGCGCCTCCATCGCCATGCCGCCAGTCAACGCGCCGTCCCCAATCACTGCGACGACGTGATGATGTTGATGTTTCAAATCACGGGCAACCGCCATACCCAACGCGGCCGAAATCGATGTGCTGGCATGTCCAACCCCAAACTGGTCGTGATCACTTTCTTCACGTTTGGGAAAACCAGCCAAACCATCCTTTTGCCGCAACGTCGGGAAGAGCCCTTGGCGTCCCGTCAACATCTTATGTATATAAGCTTGATGACCAACATCCCAAACAATCTTGTCATTCGGACTATCAAATACGCGGTGCAAAGCCAGTGTCAATTCAACCACACCAAGGTTAGCACCAAAATGCCCACCTGTCTCAGCGATGGACTTGACGAGAAATGCGCGCACTTCCGTAGCCAACACCAGCAATTGTGAAGTATCGAGCGCCTTCAATTGTTTTGGGTCATGTATGTGTTCCAGTAGCGTTGTCAACACCCCATATGAAAAATGGATGTCCGTCAGAGATACATTGCATGTACCCTGCCGGATATTCCTTACTTCTGCCGTTTTCTCTGCCCCCGTTTAAAAAAGAGCGCAGACTCCAAGACGCGTGCAGCCACCAGAATGATTGGCGTCGGCGAATGAATGGCAATGGTTTTGCCGACCGCCTTGCCACCGACTGTCAACGATGTAATCACGGCCGTAATGGCAATCTTGACAGCCTCTTGCCGCCATCCTTCGGTGTGAATGGTCGCGAGCAATTGCACACTGACGGCAAGCGCTCCAGCGCCACTCAAGACGCCTGCAATATCACCGACCACGTCACTGCAGATACTCGACACTTTTTCAGCGTTGCGAACGATCATAATGGCGCGGCGTGCGCCAAAAACACGTTTAGATGCCATTGCGTGAAATGGCGTCTCACGTGCTGCAGCAGCTGCCATGCCCAACATGTCAAATAACGCACCCACAAAAACAATAAATACAACGACAATCGCGCCGATAAACCACGCAGTTGTATTGAGAAATATGGTCGCAGTATCGAAAACCGCACTGATAGGTAGCGTCAGTGCGGCAATGAAAAAAACAAACCCGTAATTTGATTTGTGATTAGACGATTTCTTCATTTAAACCCCACAATTAAATATGAAAGGGTGGCAACTCCTTGAGTAAACGCTGTGGCTTAGGTCTAGTAGGTTTTCCCAGACGCGCACCAAAACGTCGCCGTTCTGGCGGTTACCCTTTAAGCACGTCTTGACAGCGTCACCAACTGTCAGACTAGATTACCACTTAGTCCACACTATAATCCCCAAGGCGTCTCGCTTTATAGCGAACAGTCTAGGCGTTTTCCGCAACAGCCGTTACCGCGCCCTAGCCTCTTTTGCAGTACGGATTTCACCCGGCACCAGCAATATGACCGTGGCCGCGGCATACTGCCTGTTTCCCAGGATCCTTCAGCACCACTCAAGGCAGGCTACGCTGCACACAGATTGCCTCCGCATGCAGGTTCATACCCCAAGCCGTAACCCTTCCACCTCTCGGCAGACTGCGAGCCACGCACTTGGGCCTCCGCGAGAGCTGGGGTAGGTTCCGCATGCCATTGCAGATTACCCAACTCTCTTAACTCCCAGCATAAGCCCAGGGCTGGGCGCCCCAAGCCAACACCAGGAACTTCATCGATGTGCCCTTTGACGGATTTTTAGCCCCGCCTTCAGGCGCGGACGGCTGACTAGAATACTGCGCCACCGTGATGAGTGACCTCAAGTTAATACCAGTATACCATATGCCAAATAAATCGCTAGGATTCCTTCTCACCAGAATAGACATTCCTTAGATCTAGATGCAAAGGCATGGTGATTTAGCGGGATCGTTCCAAAATGGTGGTCTGCAGTTCGAAGAGATATGGCGATGTGATCCCCTCGCTTTGCAGCGCTTTTTGTCCATTTGAAATGATTTCCTGTGCGCGGCGAAGGGTCTCCTCCACGCCAATAAATTTCGGAAAGGTCAACTTGTCCACCAGTGCGTCTTTTCCTGGCGTTTTCCCCAATTCTTCCGCAGAGCCGACCACGTCAAGGACGTCATCTACCATTTGAAACGCCAGTCCCAATGCTTCTCCATATACGCTTAGCGCATTTCTTTTCGCTTCTGATATGTCAGGAAAAAGCGCACCCAATTCTATGGAAGCTTGGATGAGCCGCGCCGTCTTATGTAAGTGAATAAAGGCGACATCGTCCAATGTACCGCCTTGTCCCGTCTTCTCAATATCGACGGTTTGACCACCCACCATGCCCGCTGCCCCAGCGCGCTCTGCGACGATTTGCACCATTTTCAATTGTCGATCCGGCGGGATTCCTGGGGTTCTTTTCGCCAACTGAAAAAACGCCTCTGTCAAAAGCGCGTCTCCCGCCAAAAGCGCCACAGCTTCGCCGAACACACGGTGGTTGGTCGGTTTCCCGCGGCGCAAATCGTCGTCGTCCATACAGGGCAGATCATCATGTATCAGAGAATAGCAATGGATGAGCTCCAATGCGACTGCAACGGGCAGCACCTGATTGCGTGCGATACCGAATGTCTCTGCTGTCGCCAGACAAAGTGTCGGGCGCAACCTTTTGCCATCTGTGAGCAGACTGTAATTCATCGCATCATAAAGGACTTTTGTGGGTCCCTGTGCAGGATATAACGCCGCCAAGAACGTATTGACTTCAGATTTGCACATTTCTAAGTAGGACGTCATTCATCTTCCTCATTCTACAGTGAAAATATGTTTTGCCTGCCACCATCCGCGCTCCTGCATGTTTCTATACAGTGCGAGACGCATGACAGGCTTCACTTTTTTAAACCTCTTCCTGAACAGACGCTGCACCTTCATCAAATGACAATTGTTCCAATTGCAACTCTGCTTTGTCAAGTTGCTCTCTGCAAAACTTGACCAATTGCATCGATTCTTGATAGCGCTCCAGAGACTCAGCCAAGGGCAACTCGCCCGCCTCCAATTGGCGCACGATTTCCTCAAGCCGTTTCATCGCCTGTTCAAATGTCCAATCTGGTTTGTTCTCCACTTTGGTATACTCCCCCATCTGTGACTTTCGCACTCACCAATCCATCTGCAACCCGCAGACGAATGGGTGTTCCCACAGGTAAATCCTTGGTGCTTGAAAGAATTTTTTGTTCACTTTCATCATAAACAACACTGTATCCGCGCCGCAAAACAGCAAGTGGGTTCATGGCCTCCAGCATGCCAATCTGCCTGTCCAGACGATGGCTCTGCCGTTCGATGATGCGTCGCGTGGAATCGATGCTGGAACGTGCCAAAGCCTCTGTCTGAAATCGTCTGGCGACCAGGCTCTTGTGCAAGTCAATGCCAGCCAAACTCCGTTCCGCATCACCTAGGCGACGCTCTGCCGCGCGAAGCGGGCGCATCATGGCATCACGCAACCGCCCCTCGATGTAATCGATGGTTTGGCGATGGACCTGCACGATGCGCGCAGGCTGCCGCAAAACAGGCCGCTCGCGCAATGATTTGAGCAATTCCTGCCGCGTTGTGACGCGGTGGCGAATCGCGCCAAAGGAGCGCGAGAGCGCTTGGCTCAACTGATATGCGATGTCCTGTCTATGCGGCGCGACCAATTCAGCCGCCGCCGTCGGTGTGGCAGCCCGCACGTCAGCGACGAAATCGCAAATGGTGACGTCCGTTTCGTGCCCGACCGCTGAGACGACCGGTACAGGGCTTGCGGCCACAGCACGCGCGACCATTTCTTCATTGAACGGCCACAGTTCTTCCAGCGATCCGCCGCCGCGCCCGACAATGATCACATCCACCGGCTCACGCAGCGCAGCCAACCGCCGCAAACCACGCACGATGGTCTCTGCCGCCCCCGGCCCTTGCACAAGCGCTGGCGCTAAAATCAACTTCGCCAAGGGAAAACGACGTTCCAAGGTGGTGTAAATATCGCGAATGACAGCCCCCGTAGCTGAAGTGACAACCCCGATGCGTGTAGGATAGACAGGCAGAGGACGCTTTTTGTGTTCTGCAAACAGCCCCTCAGCCTGCAGACGGTTGCGCAATTGCTCGAATTGAACATACAAAGCGCCAATGCCATCAGGCTGCATGTCGTCTATGTACAATTGATACGCGCCATCGCGATCGAACACGCCGATGTTGCCGATACACACGACGCGCATGCCGTCTTCCGGACGAAAGCGCAAACGTCGATTGCGTCCCGCAAACATCACTGCCCGCACCCGGCTTTGCTCATCTTTGAGCGTAAAATACATGTGACCACTCGAATGATGCTTAAAATTCGAGATTTCACCAGTCACGTGGCATTGAGCAAGCACTGGATCAGATTCAAGACGCGTTTTGATGATGCGATTCAGATCACTGACTGTGTAAATGGTCGCCGTTTGCGTCATAGCACTCCATACCTCAATTCTTCAACCATATCTACCGAAAAGCACATCTGTGCAATTGGCCAACAGTGAAGTTGGTTCGTCGTATTTTGTCGATTCCACGCACATATCGATACACTTGATTACAGTCTATCATATCTATCGACATACAGCTGAATACAAAAGAAAGGACTGCCCCGCAGCTTACGCCACTTGGGACAGCCCTCTCCAGAAAGAGATCAGTGCTTCATGCTGGTACTGTGACCAGGGAACAATCTTGCTTTTGGATCAATAAATGTCTTGGCATTGTTGACTGCAGTCGGCGCCTCGCCAAAGCCTGTCGCAATCAGTTTGACCTTGCCAGGGTAGGTGACCACATCGCCCGCAGCATAGACACCAGGAATGTTGGTCTCCATTTTGCTGTTGACGACGATGTCGTTCTTCTCAATCTCCAAGCCCCATTCCTTAATCGGGCCCAGTGAAGCTGTGAAACCGAGGCCGCTGACGATGGCGTCCAGCTCAATCTTTTCGGTTTCTTTTGTCTGGTTGTTTACCAATACCGCTGATTCTATCCAGTTATCGCCGTGCACCTCGGCCAACTCGCAAAACGTCTTAATATGAACGGAGGATTCGTGCAGCTTGGTGACACTTTCTTCATGTGCCCTAAACTGATCCCGGCGGTGAATCAAGGTGACAGATGCCGCGACCTCTTCAAGCATCAGCGCGTAGTCGACAGCCGAATCGCCGCCGCCAACCACCAAAACCCGCTTGCCGCGATAGCTTTCCACACGATTGATGTAGTAAGCCAGTCCGCGCCCTTCATACTCGTGTGCCGTTGGCGCAGGCAATGGACGAGGTGTAAAAGCGCCAATCCCAGCACAGATGATGACCGCTTTGCCGAGGTGAACCGATTTGTCGGTGTGCAATTCGAACAGTTCATCCTCCCGCTTCACCAAAGTTTTCACGGCTTCATCCAGATGAATGCCCGGCTTGGATTGCATCGCCTGTTCAATCAGTTGGCTGACCAGCGTACGCGCTTGAATCTTCGGAAAACCTGCCACGTCGAAAATGTATTTTTCCGGATACAAAGTGCTCAATTGGCCGCCCAATTCCGGCAGACTATCAATAATTTTACAAGATGCACCACGCATTCCACAATAGAATGCAGCGAATAGTCCAGTCGGACCACCGCCGATAATCAGCATGTCTGTAACCTGCTCAAGCACAGGTGCTTGTTGCTCCACCAAGCGTAAAACCTCCTAATAATTTGATCGCGGCAGAAAATTTGATAACCACGATTTTTTCGCTCCATTATACAGTAGAGAAGATAAAATGACTATAAATAAAATTCATTTATATGAATATTTACGCAACCACCCATTCCTATCGAGAAAGAAAGCGCTCGGCAATGACGGCCACACCCAACGCGTTGTCGCGCGCATACAGTGGCGGAGCGAATTGAACGGAGACTCCGCGCACGCGCTTTTTCAGGCGTTCGACCACGCGCTGGCGAATGGTGGCATTGGCTGCGACGCCACCTGCGACGATGACATCACGTGTAGGGACAGAGGCGTTTCGCACTGCATATTCAATCGCTTTCGACACATTTTGCGCAACACACAATTCCACCGCGCGAGCAATATCCGCCGGATTCTCGCCTGCTTCAATCGCTCGTACGGCCGCGCTCAGTGGGCCCGAAAAGCTCATCTGTGCGCCGCGAACAGCGCTCGGCAACAAGAGCGCTGTTCCTTCAGCGGTAGACGCCAGCGCCTCTAACGCCGGGCCAGCTGGAAACGGCAAACCGAGTTGGACACCAACGCGATCGACAAATTGCCCTGCGTGTAAATCTAGCCCTTCGCCGACAAGTTGTATGGCATAGCCGAAATCTGTCCGTCGGGCCAGCATCACATCGGAAGTCCCGCCGGATATATGTACTGCCACGAATGGCCCCATATTGGGTCTGAGAAAGTATTCCGCCGCGGCGATGTGCCCCTCCTGATGCGACGTCCGCACAACTGGTATCCCCAGCGATTGGGCGAAGACAACCGCGTAATTGGCCCCTGCATGAAAAACGGGCATATACGAAGTTGCCTGCGGTCGAGGACGCACGGAGGCGCCGACCCCCACCCAGTCAGGGTGAATCTGTTGCTCGTGCAATTGGCACATCAAATCAGCCATCACATCTGGCAACTGTCGCACATGAAAAAAGAGCGCATCGGACTGTCGAAGTCCTCTTTGCCCCTTTGTCACAGGCAACATACATCTCGCAGAAGCCAGTAGCCGGCCAGTCCCCGCACTGACCACTGCAAGTGATGTCGTATAATTGCTGGTATCAATTCCTAAGATGCACTCCATGTTACCCTTGTGTCTTCCTGTCTGTCTGCGTTTTATCCGTATCATTTGGTCGTGCCACAGGCAACAACTTGGCCAATACACCATTGACAAATTTGCCGGATGTGTCTGTTGCAAACGATTTAGCCAAACGAACTGCTTCGTCGACAATGGTCGCCGTGGATAGGGATTCATCGTGCAACAACTCATATAGGGCCAAACGCAACACGTTTAATTCAACACGGCCAATCCGCTCCGTGGACCAACGCTCCATCACACTGGTCAACTGCTCGTCCAATTCAATCAGATGTGAACGCGTTCCTTCCACCAGCGTGCGAACATAGGCCAAGTCCGCCTCGTTGACCTGCCGTTCCTCTAGAACGTACACCAACGCATCGTGAATTTCGCCATTACTGACATCAATCTGGTACAGCGCTTGAAGCGCGCATTGTCTTGCCTCATGTCGGGTCAAACTTCAATCACTCCGTAAATCGTTCTGACAATAGTTTTTCCAGCACCTCACGCCAGGACTGATTCGCCTCAAGAACGCGGCCGACAATGTAGCCTACAGCACCAAGAACCAGCAGTAACAGCGTACGCCAGAAGCCAAAGATCATCCAAAAAAGCCAAAATGCACAGCCCACCATCAAGCCGTGATAACGGCGCGGCAAATTCACAAAGACGAGGAGTGCGCGCCGAAGCCAGCTCATGCTCCATTCCACGCTTTCCCCTGTTTTGATGCATTGGAAAGTTCGGTTACATGAACCAGTACCTGTTCAACCGTGACACCCGTCGCTTTCTCGACGTAGTCCTTGATGGACGACTGCACCTCACGGCTCATAGCAGCAATATCGACATCTGGCAAGGCTTGCATACGCGCAAGAACGACGATGCCCTCTTGCCCTTGACGGATCCTTGTGTCAAACCCCTCGGCACCTTTGATTTGGGCGCCGCGACGATTTGCCAGTTGACGGAATGTGTCATAGGAGATGCGAATATGGCCATGTTCGCCAGTCAGTGCGACAAAATCCGAAACAGGTGAGGAACGGCTGATGCGATAAAACAAAAACCGGAGGGCAATGAGCACAATGATAATGCCTGCGACAATTGCAACAATATTCGTCGGATATGTCTCAACATCGAACACATACGCAGGGCCGAATACGTTTGCGCCAATCAATGCCAAGGCAACCCCTAGACACAGACTTGCCACAGCAAGCAAGAATAGAAGAATTCGATCCAATACGCTCACATTATCCCTCCGCCAAAGGTTTCCTATCGCTTACAATTGAAGACTTTGCTCAATGTTCGCGACTTGATCCGCATCTTCCAGTTTATCCTTTTCTGACTGGAAGACAATGCCCACAACGTGGATATTGACGGAACTGACACCCAATCCCGTCATGTTTTCAATCGACTGCTTCACCCGTTCTTGAATCTGATAGCTGGTGTCCGGGATACTGACGCCAAACTTGAGCACCACTGAGATATCGATAAGACAATCGCGACTGTTCTCGGTAAACTGTACTTTGACCCCTTTGGCCAGGTTTTTCCGACCTGTCAAGGATTCTGTCAGCCCGCCAGCCAGAGAGCCGCTCATACCAGCGACCCCTTCCACCTCATTGGTTGCCAAACCGGCAATGATCTGTATTACCTCGTCTGCAATATGGACAGTCCCATGTTCGGTCAATTCATATTCCATGTCCGCCACGCGACACTCACTCCTCACCATCGTTGTCTAACATCATATGACAAGCAGTGCGAAGGATATGACTGGCTGTCCGCCGCTTGCCTTTACATTATTTGATTTTCTTCTAAAAAGCGAGTCGTTATATCCCCATTGCGGAATTTCTCGTTCTCCAACAGTGCCAAATGGAATGGAATGGTGGTTTTGACGCCATCGATGACAAACTCGTCGAGCGCCCGCAACATGCGCGCGATGGCTTGCTCCCTGTCCGGCGCCCAAACGATCAGTTTAGCGACCATCGAGTCGTAAAACGGTGAGATGCGATAGCCCGCATAACATGCCGAGTCAATCCGAACGCCGTTGCCGCTCGGCGGCAAATAGGATGTAATCGTCCCAGGTGAAGGCATAAATTGACGTTCAGGATCTTCTGCATTGATGCGGCATTCAATTGCATGGCCGCGCAAGACGATATCTTCCTGCCGAACCGAAAGTGGTTCTCCGGCAGCTGCCAATATCATTTCCCGAACCAAATCAACACTCGTAATCCATTCTGTGACCGGATGTTCAACTTGAATGCGCGTGTTCATTTCCATGAAATAAAACGCGCCGTCATCCGTGTAGATAAATTCAATTGTGCCAGCCCCGACGTAATCGACCGCCTTAGCTGCGGCGACAGCAGCTTCGCCCATACGGTTGCGCATTTCTTCACTTAGAACAGGACAAGGCGCTTCCTCAACCAATTTCTGCAGACGCCGCTGTACCGAGCAATCCCGTTCGCCAAGGTGAATCACATTGCCATGTTTATCCGCCAAGATTTGAATCTCGACGTGCCGCATGCGTTCAATGTACTTTTCGATGTATACGCCCGCGTTGCCGAAGGCTGACTCTGCTTCACGCTGGGCGGTGACGACCGCCTGACGCAAAGCAGCCTCATCGTGCACCACGCGAATGCCCTTGCCACCGCCGCCGGCCGTGGCCTTGATGATGACGGGAAAGCCAATTTTTTGTGCGATTTCGACGGCTTCATCAACACTCTCTATAAGTCCATCACTGCCTGGCACGGTGGGTACACCGGACGCTTTCATCGTCTCTTTTGCAATCGCTTTATCGCCCATTGTATCAATGGCGCGCGGGCTAGGCCCAATAAACGTGATGCCGCAAGCCTCACAAGCTTCTGCAAAATCGCTGTTCTCTGCAAGAAACCCATAACCAGGATGGACCGCATCGACATCGCGCAAGGTCGCTACAGACATGATACTGGGAATGTGCAGATAGCTTTGCTTTGCCGGAGTCGGACCAATGCAATATGCCTCATCTGCCAAACGAACATGCAACGAATCTCTGTCCGCAGAAGAATAGATGGCCACTGTTTCGATCCCCAACTCGCGACATGCGCGAATAACCCGAACAGCAATTTCGCCGCGGTTGGCAATCAATACTCGTTTAAACATCGTGCGAATCTGCTCCTTATGACAACCGGATTTTAAACAGTGGTTGACCGTACTCTACAAGTTGGCCATTTTGCGCCAAAATTTCTACGATCTCACCGTTCATTTCAGCTTCAATCTCATTCATCAGCTTCATGGCCTCCACGATGCAAACGACCGTCTTATCGTTCACCTTCGCGCCGACCTCAACAAATGAGGGCGCATCTGGAGAGGAAGCACGGTAAAAAGTTCCGACCATCGGTGATGTAATCACCTGAACGTTCTCGTCTGCTTTGCTTTCGTTCACCACAGTTGCTGGCGCAGTCGTTTGCACCGTTTCGACAGGCGTCGTTTCGGCAGATGCCTGCGACACTGCGACTTGAGGCATCTGATTTGATGTTGGCTGAATGCTCAAAACCCGTTCGGATTCCGGTTTTTTCAAATGCAGCTTCAGGCTGTCTGATTCCAAATGAATTTCAGACAGGCTCGTTTCATCAAGCAAGCGAATCAATTCTCGAATTTCACCAATTTTCAACACGCGTATGGTCACTCCTCGACAACACATCGAACAAATTGCTCGTCCTAGTATACCATATCGTTGACAACCGCTCTAGGAAGGTCGGTAGAAACGCAATCATCACAATCTTCCCACTGACAACGGCGCATATTCAGCCATTTTCAAAATGTAGATTCGGAGCGCAACCTCGTAAATTGGTGAGTAGTTGGAAATAACAGGAGACAAAAATACCCCGCATCACCTCACCTGCAGTGATTTGGGGCATTTTGCCGGTTGATCTTCCAGTCTCCAGAGGGGGCATGCGGCGCTCCCCCTCGCGCGTTATCTAGCTTACGCATGTGCCTTTACAGATATATCTAGCATCGAGATATCCAACTGTTGGCTGACAATATTCATAATCTTGATAGCGTCGTCCTTTTGCAGGCTGTTTGCTTCCACCCACACCGTGAACTTCTCCTGGTTGTTGTCGGGTACAATCACTGCGGATTTATATCCATCCGCTTTGATGGCGTCGATTGCGTAATCCATGCCGCCATCCAAGCTCTGCAGTTTCTGCAGTTGGTTTGAAGCTTTGGTAATCTGCGCGTCAGAAGCTTTGGTGTTCGTCATTTCGGCTTTCAGGTTGCTCTCTTGTTCCGAGAGCTGTTGTTCCACACTGGTCTCTGTGTTCGTAAAGAAATCACTTGCGGAGGTCGTGGTCACATCACTGCTCGTTGCCTTTGATGTCTTCGACGACGGCGCTGTATTTTTCTTTGTGTCTGACGTCGATGAATTGCTCGTGTCATTCGCTGGCGGATTGACTGCAGCCGTGGAAATCGATTGATTGTCCGCCGTAGACGACGCTGGGCTTGTCTGATTGTTCATGGTGTAGTACCCAATCAACATGAGTGACAGCACCATCATTGTCGACAGCCATACAGTTTGACGTTTTACCATATTTGGCATCCTCCTAGTTTCGCATCTAGTTTTCCTTTTGAGGCTCTACACTTATCTTATATGCAGGCACGTCCAACACATTCGTAATTGATTCAATAATTTCTGCTTTTGCTGTCGCAAAATCATCTGCATTGACCGTGACCAGCACGCCGCGAACGCTTGGTTGCTCATTGCCCACCACAAAAGGAGAGGAATCGCCCTCACCGTTATTGGCGCTGTAAACTTGATCATTCTCGGTCGTTGTCGTGGAACCGCCGCTATTGGCCGTTTTCGTAGATTGGCGATTTTGCGCAACTTTCAAGGTACCCGTAGAGTCGACAGTCACCATCACTGTAACAGCGTTGATCCCCTGAATTTGACCCAATATCTGTTCCAGTTGTTGATCATAACTTTGCTCGACAAGCGCAGCCTGAGTTGGTGTGTTGCTACTCCCATTATCACTCGTTTCGGTTGAATTGTTCTCCTGCCCCGTACCGCTTGTCATGGCCGATACCGTCGGTTTTGCTTTTTGTGGGGGGAAGAAAGAGCCAATGAGCAACAACAGCATGCCAATGGCCGCAATGGCAAGCAACCATTTGTTTTTCGCAAGCGTCTTCCAATCCATATCAACCACCTCCACCGATTTGCACCGTCACCTGACGACTGTCGACGTGCAACGTACGAGCCAACGACTGTACAATCGCTTGTGTAATAGCGTGATCACTCGTGTCAAGTTTGACTGTCACAATCATTTCATCAGGATTTTGCGCATTTTCAATTTGTAAATGCGTGACATGCGCACGTTCAGATGGCACCAGCGCAGCACTTGCGGCATCTGCGAGCAGTCGATCAGATTCGGCCGACGTTTGCGATTGCAATTGCTGACGGTACGCGGCAAACGATGTATCCTCGTTCGCAGACGTTCCCCCCAGTACGCCCGTTGAACCATTTGCACGTGTAATTTCGTTTATCGCCTGCTCCGCAACCTGTTTCGCCCAATCGCGCTGATACATTGGCGCCAGCGGCTGAATCATCGCAGCAATAATCGCAATGCCTAGGACTGCGCGAACGTATTTCTGCATCGATTTTGTCGGCAGCAACAGGTCAGCGATGACGCTGACAAGCACAATCAGGATAATGTGTTTCAACCACACGCCAATTGCAATCATGCCGTAATCACCGCCAAATTTGCCGTGACAAGCAGGATGCAGATGGCAAAGAAGAACATCAACCCTACCGCTGCAACACAGGCAAACACCAACACGAGCGTCTTGCCAAGTGTCGCAAGACAATCAATCATCGGCGTATCGCCCAAAGGTTGCATGAGGGCGGCGCTGCCACCATAAATCATCGAGACCGCCAAGATCTTCAATGCCGGGAATACTGCTATCAACGCCAGAATCACAAGCCCCGCGATGCCCACCGCATTTTTCACCAACAGTGACGCGCTCAACACGGTCTCTGCCGCGTCGGAAACCGCTTTGCCGATGACGGGAACAAACGTGGTGAACGAGAATTTCAACCCACGCAACACGACGCCATCCGCAACGCCTTTACCCGCCCCTTCAACAGTCGTGATTCCAATGAAGACAGCCAGCGAAAAACCGAGAATCGCAATGCCCACTGCGCGCAACAGCCCCGCCAATCGCGTCAACTGATAGCGAACAGATAACGTGCTCGTCAAATCCAACACCGCCGAGAAAAAAATCAGTGGGAAGACGATGACAAAGACAATGCTGCTGATAAAGTGGATGGCAAACAGCAGAACTGGCTGAAAAAAAGCAGCTGATGCAATCGCCCCCGACGCGGCAAGCAACGTGACCGTCAAGGGAATGGTAGCCAACATGAAATCGTTCATCGTCTCTATGGCATGTCTTGCTGCACCCATCGCCTCCATGAAAGAGTGCACCGCCAGCATCATAAGCACAAAGAAGACAACCATATAAGCGACTTGACTTACCGTCTGCCGTTCAAAGGCGCTCTGCATCGATTCCAATACCGCCGCCACCACGGACAGGACGAGAATGCCGCCAAGCAACTTCGCATCATCGAACAATTCCGTAAAAAAGTACTGCAATAACCCATGTGTGATGTTGGCAAACGACGGACCACCATTGCCAAGGATGGCGCGAACGAGACTTCCCCCAGACAAATCTGGCAAATATCCGCCATATTGCGCCTGTAAATCATGCCAATAATCATCAATCTTTTCGGTTGGCAGATGGTCCAATTGTGACTCCGCCGCTTTTTTAATCGCGTTTCTGGCCGCTTGTTCCATACCGCCACTGACGCCGGTTTGCTCAGCCCCCGCGCCATCCGCAAAGGCAGACGCATTGCCAGTATCATTGCTTGTCCCGTCTGTCGATGGAGCGCTGACTGGCGGTGGCGGTACACCTGATAAGGTAGAATCGGCCGATGCATGCGGCACCTGCAAAAAGCAGATGAAACATGTAAATAGGAAGATGATGGCATATCCGATGCGACGCCGCACGCCGGTGACCTCCTTCATCACGGCAACAAATGGACAAGAGATTCGACAACATCCGTAATGATGGGCATCGCCAGAACAATAATCCCAATTTTGCCAGCGAGTTCGATTTTGCCGCCAAGCGCGCTCTCGCCCGCATCTCGCGCCACCTGAGCTGCGAACTCCACAATGTAGGCAATGCCGATGATCTTTAGGACGATCGCGATAAAGCCGTGATCGAGCTTGGCCAAATTGGCTAGGTTTGATAGGCTTTGAACCACGCCGCTCATGTTGTGCACAACCATCGTCAAGAGAATCGCACCGGCTAAAATCGATACCAGCATCGCGAATTGTGGCGCCTGTTGGCGGAGCACCGAAACAAGCACAGTTGCGGTTAATCCAATGCCAACGAGCTGAAAAATGTGCACAATCTCACCTACTGAAATAAAGTCGATACCATCTATGTGCGCCATCCGCGATGCCCGATTGACTGGCATGTTCACGGTCCCTGTTGATGCCAAACAGGCGCATGAAGTTCTACTGAATCAGAAAAACACTGGTGATTTCGTGGTACAGATTGTCGACGTAGCCAATGACGATGGCGAGTACGCCGATGAATCCTGCCAGTGTCGCCCAATGTGCAAAATCCTCTTTGCCGCTTTGTTTAAGCACAGTGTGTAAAATCGCTGCGATAAATCCCACGGCGAAGATTCGAAACACGTCTCTCATCTCCGGAGACATTGTCCGCCCTCCTCGATAACCACGAGGTCACATGAATTGTGCTGTCCTACTGAAATCAAATCGTATGTTTTTTATCTGCGCCTACCCTGTAAATAAGGTCGGCACCTTTGCATGCGCCATCCGCGATGCCTCGATTGACTGGCAGTTTCATGACTCTGCTGGTACGGAACGCATCACGCATGGCGGTCTAATAAAGCAATATCACGAGCAGCACCCCTGATAAGACCCCAAGGTATTGCCACAGTCGGGCGTTTTTCATCCCTTGTTCGCGAGCGTCTTCCTCCGCTTGACGCAAGTGGTCAATCGTAAATTGAAACTGGGTATCCAGATGCGCCCTGTCGGTGGTTGCCAGTGTTTCCGCCAGCATTTGAACCAACTCACAATCGCCCGCCTTGAGCGCGCTTTCGGCCTGCAACCAGGAAAGCGCACTGCGAAACGCTTCGGATACGCCCTCGTTTTCTGCAGCCAACCTTTCACCGGCTCGCTGAAACATCACACCGCATGGCGGCGAGCAACGGGCGGCCACATGCTGCAAAGCACTCGGCAATGGCGTTGTCTGATACTCCACTTGCGCCTGCAAATGGGTCACGGCGCGGATGAGTGCACGCAACTGGCGGGTTCGATCCCGATAAGCGCCTGCCATCTTAAATCCCACCAGCGTCGTCGCCAGCACAAGCAGCATCGCACCGACCAGCTTCAGCAAAGCCAAACCAATCCTCTCCTACCCTGAAAATAATGCGGCACCCTGGTGCTGCGCCATTCGCGATGCCTTGATTGGACTGGCGTTTTCATCATTCTGCTGATGTGGAATGCATCACGCATGGCAGTCTATAAAAGTGCTCGCCCACCCTCATCCAAAATGGCCTCGATTGTCCCTGGACCTCGTCGTCGGCTGAGGATGACATAGCGCGAAAAGGCGCGCGCTGCGAACAAGGCATCCATATGCGGCCGCTTGCGCCAATCCTCGATAGAGAGCGCGTGCGCGCTGGTGATGACTGCCACCCCCGCATGCGTGGCTTCCATAATGGCCACTGCGTCATCTTCTCGCCCAATCTCATCTGTCACGATGACATCCGGCGATAAACTGCGAATGGCCATCAACATCCCCTCTGCTTTCGGGCAGGCATCCAAGACGTCTGTACGTGGCCCCACGACAAACTGCGGGATCCCTTCCACGGCGCCGGCAATCTCAGAACGTTCATCGACGATGGCCACTTTGACGGGCAGGTCGCGGCGCGTGAGCAAATTTTCGCTCCACTGGCGGGCGATGTCGCGCAACAGCGTGGTTTTCCCACACTGAGGCGGTGACAAAATCAACACGTTCTGTGGTTGGCCGTCTGTCTTGCGGTAAAGATAAGGCCGCAAGTTGTTTGCCACGCCAGGGAATGCCCGCGCGATGCGGATGTTCAACGATGAAATCGCGCGAATGGACTTCACTTGACTCCGCCCATCCACCACGACGCGCCCTGCCACTCCCACCCGATGCCCGCCAGGAATCGTGATAAAGCCGCGACGCAACTCTTCTTCCACCGCGTAAAGTGAATGCTGCGAGACGTTCTGCACAGTTTGAGTCAAAACATCGTGCGTGGTGATGAACCCATCTGCTGCGTGCTGTGTAATCCCATCTTTTTTGTGTAAAAAGCAGCTTCCATGTTGCCCGCAAAGTTCCAATGGCTGTCCCACGCGCAAACGAAGTTCCTCGGTCCCTCGCAACAAGGTCGGATCAAGTGTCAACAAACGTTTTTGAACCTCTTGAGGCAAAATCCCCATAGCGGGCCATCCCTGTGTTGGTGGATGCATCTGTGTGCGAGTTGTTGTCACAGTGTTTGTCCACCTCCAAGGTCGTTCAACTGTACTGGCCGGATCGACATGTTTACTGGTTTAGGAAACAAAACAGCGTGTTATAGTCCATGTATATGGACAACCAGAAGCGCGTATGCGAAGTTTGCACGCTTTCGAAACGGAACGTTTTACTGTCCTACTGCATTCACTGAGTGAGGATCTTGCATGAGGAGGGTCGACAAATGGATATATCGATAATGATCCGATGGATTGTCGTGTTCCTCGTGATTTTTGTGTTACTGATGGCATTGGTGTTTAGCTTCATCCGCAAAAAATCATAAAAACCACGCTGGGACAAATCGCGACGCGAGGTGGCATTCTAAGAACGAGACGCATATAGAATCAGGCCAACGCCAATGAGCAGCAGCACAATGCGACGAATGTTCACCGCCTCGCTCGCAATCCCGACAACGCCAAAAGCGGTCACGCCCACAAGGACAAACGGCCCGACCAGGGCGAGTATGCCATTGACTTGCAGTGCACGTTCGGAAGTTCCGAAATACAGCATCAAGAGCCCACCCGTCAATTCGCACAATCCGGACAGGAACCTAAGCGAAGACATGGCGTAAACCCACTTATCAACGACATGAAACATGATTCGCTTCCTCCTACCCCGAAAAGAATACGGTACCTTTGCGCACGCCATCCGCAATGCTTCGATTAACTGGCATTTTCTTGATTCTGCTGGTTTGGGATGCATCACGCATGGCGGTCTAACGCGTGCTGTCTCGCTAGTTGAATATGCGAAAGGAAGACAAGCCAGAACCCGATTCTGCATATCAGGCTGTTTTATCTTAGTGCTGCGACATTTGCGCTGCCTTGATTGACGGGTATTTTCTTGATTTTTGCTGTGGGGCGCATTAGGCACGGTGAGCTTAGTGGGAAAATGTGCGGAAAAACGTAAAATCGCGCGCCAAGCAAGGATACTTGGCACGCGATTTTCACGAACATCTATAAGTGATGGTTTACGCGCGGGAGACGTACGCGCCAGAACGCGTATCAATCACCAATTTATCACCGATATTGATGAAAAATGGCACTTGCAATGTATAGCCGGTTTCCACCGTAGCTGGTTTGCTGCCGCCTGTCGCGGTATCGCCGCGAATCCCCGGCTCGGTTTCCGTGACTTCCAGCGTAACGCTGTTTGGCAAGTCGATCCCGATGGTTTGACCTTGGTACATGACGATATAGCAATTCATATTCTCTTTCAAGAAGTTGAGCTCATATTCCAGTTGGGCGCGCCCAATGGTAATTTGCTCATATGTCTCGGTGTCCATGAAGGTGAACATGTCGCCATCGTTGTACAAATATTGCATTTCACGCGTTTCAATGCGTGCGCGTGCCACTTTTTCGCCGGCGCGGAACGTCTGCTCTTTCACTGCGCCTGTTTTGACATTTTTCAACTTGGTGCGGACAAATGCAGCACCCTTGCCAGGCTTGACGTGCATAAATTCGATGACACGGAAAATGGAGCCATCATATTCAATGGTTGTACCTGTGCGAAAATCGTTGCTTGAGATCAATATCTGGTCCCTCCACAATCTGAATTGAACAATTTATATTTTCCACACGAACGCGCTTAGTCAATCCGTAAGACTGCGCTGCTGCTGCCAGCGTTGGCACAATGCCTCCGCCGCATATCGATAGCCATCGGTCCCCAAGCCGACGACTTGTCCCAAGACGACGTCCGACAGTACAAGCTGGTGACGAAATGACTCTCGTTTATGCACATTGGAAATGTGTACTTCAACAGTAGGCCTATCGATGTCTTCTAAGCAATCGCGCAGTGCGTAACTATAATGACCAAATGCGCCGGGATTGATGAGAATCCCCACCGCTTCTGGACCATGTTGTTGCAAAAAGTCGATGAGTGCGCCTTCGTGGTTTGACTGTACATCGCGTACATCAAGGCCGTATGCATCAGCCACCGTCTGAACCATGGCAATGACATCTGGCAGCGTTCGTCGGCCGTATGTGTCTGGCTTGCGAACACCTAGACGATTCAAATTTGGTCCATGCACGACAATCAGATATGGCTTTGCCATCCGTACGCCTCCTTGCTCAATCCGAAAAGACCGCCAAAACCTGACTTATTGTACCATAGGTGCGTTCAGCTTGCTATACTAGGAATGTAAAGCAAAGGAGGTCTCGGTATGGATATCTGGCTCATCCGCCACGGCGAGACGGATTGGAACATACAAAAACGTGTGCAAGGATGGACGGACGTACCGCTCAATGCGACAGGCCACAAACAAGCAGAACTGCTTGCTGCAAGTTTAGAGGGTATCCCATTCAAACATATCTATTCAAGTGATTTAATCCGCGCACACGATACGGCAAAAGCCATCGCACGCCGCACGGGCGCCGCAATCACGACGACCAAAGCGCTCAGAGAACAGTATTTTGGTCAAGGTGAAGGTCTGTTGGCCAGTGAAAAGGAGCGTCGTTTTCCCAACGGCGCGCCTGACGAGGAAAGCAGACAAATGCTTGAAGCGCGGATTGGACAATTTCTCCAACAAGTTGCAAAGGCCCATCGAACAGGCCGCATCATCCTCGCAGCACACGGACGCGTCATTGGCGCAGCGCTGACGTGGCTTGGCCACAAGCGGGTCATCATGAACAATACGAGCATCACGCGACTTCGTGTGGCAGACGGCGAATTTCAAATCATCGCCGTCAACACCACACCGCACTTGGATACAATCAACACCGATACACCCGGAGATGAACCGTTACCGGCTGCAAAAATGTCGTAAAATTGGCGTCCTGGCCGCACTCACCTCGTCTAATCGACTGACGATGGTGTTGTGCGGTGCCGCCAATACATACGCTGGCTGCTCCGCAGCTTCCCGCGCAACCTGCCGCATGATGGAAACAAATTGGTCTAGCGTCTCCTTGCTTTCACACTCGGTTGGCTCAATCATCAAGCACTCTTCGACAATCAGCGGAAAATAAATGGTCGGCGGATGAATCCCGAAATCGAGCAAGCGTTTGGCGATGTCCAATGTCCGCACACCATTGGCCTTCTGGCGATTGCCTGACAGCACGAATTCGTGTTTACAAGGCCCAGCAAATGGCGCATCATAGTCCTCTTTCAGCTGGGACAAGAGATAATTTGCGGCCAACACAGCCGATTCCGACACTTGTTTCAGCCCGTCCGGCCCCATCGTGCGAATGTAGGTGTACGCGCGAACAAGAATGCCGAAGTTGCCGTAAAATCCCTTGACCTTCCCAATCGACAGCGGCCTGTCCCAATTGAATTCAAATCGCCCTTGACGCGCTTGAATGGTCGGTTTGGGCAGATAGGGTTCCAAAAACGATTTGACGCCAACGGGGCCTGCGCCAGGGCCGCCGCCGCCATGCGGTGTCGAAAACGTCTTGTGCAAATTCAAGTGAACGACATCAAAGCCCATATCTCCCGGACGGGCGTAGCCTAAAATGGCATTCATGTTCGCCCCGTCGTAATACAGCAAACCGCCTGCCTCGTGCACAATGCGCGCAATCTCCACAATTTGCGATTCAAATAAGCCAAGCGTGCTTGGATTGGTGAGCATCAGCGCCGCTGTATCCTCGCCTACAGCTTGCTGCAGCGCTGCCAAATCAACACTGCCATCGGAGTTCGAAGGAATGGTCACTGTCTCCAACCCAGCCATGCTCACACTGGCCGGATTGGTTCCATGCGCGGAGTCCGGCACAATCACTTTTGTCCGCTTCGGCTCGCCCTTTTGCACGTGATACTGACGAATCATCATCAGACCCGTCCACTCGCCCTGCGCACCCGCAGCCGGTTGCAGGCTGACATGGTCCATACCCGTGATCGCAGCGAGATCGAGCTGTAATTGATAGAGAAGCTCAAGGGCGCCTTGAACGGTTTCTTCCGGTTGCAGCGGATGAATTTTGGCGAACCCATCCAGTCTAGCCGCGCGCTCGTTGCGTTTCGGATTGTACTTCATCGTGCATGAACCAAGCGGATAAAATCCCGAATCGACACCGTGGTTCTTTTGGGACAATGCTGTGAAATGGCGAACCAAATCCAGCTCGCTCACTTCCGGCAAAAGCGCTGCATCTGTCCGAATCAGCCCGGCCAACTCTCCCATATCCGCTTCAGGAACATCCAAATCTGGCAGGCTGTACGCCCTTCGGCCCGGCTGACTGATCTCAAATATGAGCTTTTCTTCGCCTTCGCGTTGAATGGTCATGCAAGCACCTCCCGTAAAGCCTCTACCATCGCGTCCATTTCGTCTTTCGTGCGCACTTCCGTCGCATTCAACAGGACAGCATCCCCCAGTTGCGGATGACTTTTTCCTAAGTCATAGCCAAAAAGAAAGCCCTGGTCGAGCAGCCGTTTTTGCACACTGGCCACAGGTTGCGGCAAGCGGATGACAAACTCGTTGAAGAATGGCGACGTGAACAACGCTTCGACACCTGGCAGTTGGACAAGGGATTGCTTGAGGTAATGTGCCTTGTGATAGTTCTGCAAGGCCAGTTCGCGCATCCCCTGTTTTCCCATATAGGCAAGAAATACAGTCGCCGCGATGGCGCACAACGACTGATTTGAACAGATGTTCGACGTCGCTTTTTCACGCCGAATATGCTGCTCGCGCGCCTGCAAAGTCAAAACAAAACCGCGTCGACCCTGCTGATCTTTTGTCTGGCCGACAATCCGCCCCGGCAGCTTGCGCATCAACGCTTGTTTCGCTGCCATGATGCCGAGATATGGTCCGCCATAAGCGATGGCGTTGCCCAGCGACTGCCCTTCCGCGACAACAATGTCCGCGCCAAGCTGCCCCGGCGCTTCAAGCAGGCCCAAGGCAATCGGATAGGTGTTGACGATCAACAGCGCACCTGCTGCATGAGCCGCTTCCGCGATTTGCCTGACGTCTTCCACGGCGCCAAAGAAATTCGGGTACTGGATGAGCACGCCCGCGATGCTGTCATTCAATTGCGCCGTCAAGGCGTTCATATCAAGACAGCCATTTTTTTGCTCGATATAGCCAATTTCCACACCCTGCCCAGCGGCATACGTCTCCAAAACCGCGCAGTATTCGGGATGAACGCTGTCCGCGACGAGCAGCCGATTGCGCCTTGTGTGCGCACAGGCGACCAAACCTGCTTCGCCAAAGGCAGTTGGCCCGTCGTACATGCTGGCATTCGCCAAATCCATGCCCGTCAATTCGGCAATCATCGATTGATATTCAAATGTTGCCTGCAACAACCCCTGGCTCATTTCAGGTTGGTAAGGGGTATAGGATGTATAAAACTCCGAGCGACTGATGATGGCATCGACCACGCTCGGTTGATAGTGTTCATAGGCGCCAGCCCCCAAAAAACCAATGACTTTGCCCAGGTGCTGATTTTTATCTGCTAACCTTTGCAAATGGCGCATCAAATCTAACTCGGACATCGCTTTTTGCAGCGGCAAACCGCCCTGTAATCTGATCTCCTCCGGAATGTCCGCAAAGAGCGTTTCGACACGTTCAATGCCCAGCGTTTCCAGCATGGCTTTTCGATCCGCCGCTGTATGTGGGATATAGCCAAATTCGTTCAACAACGATTGCCCCTTTCGTAGACATCAGACCTCATGACTGATGACGCTTGTAAAACGGTGTCGGTATGACGTGCGCCGGATGGCGCTTCCCACGGATGTCAATTTCTAGTTGCTGTCCAACCTCTGCCCGCGTTGCGTCAATCAGCGCCAACCCCAGCGGAAACTGCAAGGTTGGCGAGAGTGTGCCGGACGTCACCGTCCCGACGACGTCGTCACCTACAAGCACTTCGTAGCCGTGCCGGGCAATCGCTTTATCATCCATGCGAAAACCAACCAGTTTGCGCTTGACGCCCTGCTCTTTTTGCGCCGCCAGCGCATCGCGGCCGATAAAATCGCCTTTTTTCAACTTGACAAACATACCAAGTCCCGCTTCGTACGGCGTCACATCGCGAGACAACTCGTTGCCGTAGAGCGCCAACTTTGCCTCTAAGCGCAGCGTGTCCCGTGCGCCAAGCCCGCAAGGGGTAACGCCGGCATCGAGCAGCAATTTGAAAATATGTGCCGCATCTGCCGCCGATACGTACAGTTCAAACCCATCCTCCCCGGTATACCCTGTACGAGAGATGAGCGCCTTCTTTTGCGAAACCTGGCTAATGGAAAAAGAGAAAGGTTTCAATTCGTCCAACGGCAACGGTGTAAACGCCTGTAAGACGCGTGTTGCATCTGGCCCCTGCAGCGCAATCAGTGCAACCTCTGCTGAGATGTCCGACAGCTTTACGTCAAAATGTCCTTGATGTTCTGCAATCCACTCGTAGTCCGCTTGAATGTTGCCCGCATTGACGACCAACATGAACCGATGGGGCTCCAACTTGTATACGAGTAAATCATCCAACGTCTTTCCATGCTCATCTGTCATCAGGGTGTACAAAGCTCGGCCGTCAGAGAGACGTGTGACGTCATTGGTCACCATATGTTGGATGAATGCCTCTGCATCGGGGCCTTCCACCAGAAACTCCCCCATATGAGACACATCAAAAACACCCACATTTTTCCGTACAGCATGATGTTCGTGCACGATACCTTGGTATTGTACGGGCATTTCCCAGCCATGAAAGTCAATGACTTTCGCTTGGCTCGAAACATGTACATCGTACAACGGAGTGCGCTTTGCAGCCACGAATTCTCCCTCTTTTCAACATAACTTCGTCGACTTTTTTCGACACAATGAAAAAAAGCAGTCCACTTGTCACATACTACATAGGTAATGTGAGAGAAACAAGCATGTCGGAGGAAACTAAGTGGACAGCCAAATCATAAGTCGCCATCATTTTAACACAAACATCACCCCATCAAGCGAGATGCTTGCCGTACCTGACATCGCTTGGAGCGGTGAGGAGATACCAGCGGCAATTGAGTCATTTGTAGTAGAAAGTGCAAATAAGCAAACAGACGTCGACAGCCGTCAGTGGGATCTATTTCGTTTGGCGGCGACAGCGGCACAATCGCGCATGGCGCCAACGTTTGAATCCCTGCTCGTGATGGATCACATTCATGGCTTTACCCCCTTGCCACACCAGATTGAGACCGCAAAACGCGTGCTACAGGAATTGCGCGGACGCGCGATCCTCGCCGATGAAGTCGGACTTGGCAAGACGATTGAAGCTGGTCTCATTCTCAAGGAGTATTTGCTGCGTGGCCTTGTGCGCAAAGCGCTCATTCTCGTACCTGCGTCGCTTGTATTGCAATGGACACGGGAATTGAACGAAAAATTTCGCATCCAGGCAACACCTCAACGCAATGTCTGGACATGGGAGCAGTACGAGTTGGTCGTCGCCTCCTTGGACACGGCAAAGCGCGAACCCCATCGCGAAGCCGTGCTTGCCCAACCGTGGGATCTCGTCATTGTAGACGAAGCCCACAAACTCAAAAATCAGCGAACGAAAAATTGGCAAATGGTGAATCAAATTCCCAATAAATATTTGCTGCTGCTTACCGCAACACCAATGCAAAACCAGTTAAAAGAACTGCATACTTTGGTCACACTGCTCAAACCCGGTCATTTGGGGAGTATGTCGGAGTTCTCTTCCAAACACATGGCGACCAGGCGAACACCGCGTGACGCGGATCGATTGCGGGAGACGATGGGTGACGTGATGATTCGCAACCGACGCAAAGACGGTGGCACCACGCTGCCGCCACGCAGTGTGCAAGTGGTCTCTTTAGAACTGAGTGACGCCGAACGCGTGTTTTATGAAGAAGTGCAGACACTGCTGAAAAAAGAATATGATTTGCGCAAATCAACCAGAAGTTCGATGTTGCCCTTGCTGACATTACAGCGAGAAATATGCAGTTCTCCCTACGCCGCCTTGATCTCACTCGAAAAAATGCAAAAAAAGGCGTCGAGCGAACAAGCAAAAATTCATTTAAGCGAATTGATTGAGCTCGGCAGCCAGATTTCCAGCTACACCAAAGTCAACAAGGTGATTGAACTGGTCCAGCAAATTGACGACAAGTGCATCATTTTTACGGAATATCGAGCGACACAAGATTTTATTTTGTACTTGCTCAAGAAAAACGGCATTTCAGCTGTCCCGTTCCGCGGCGGCTTTAAACGCGGGAAAAAAGATTGGATGAAAGATTTGTTCGAGAAAAAAGTCAAAATCCTGGTGGCGACCGAGTCAGGCGGAGAGGGAATCAACTTGCAATTTTGTAGTCACATGATCAACTTCGACCTGCCGTGGAACCCCATGCGCCTTGAACAGCGCATCGGCCGCATTCATCGCCTGGGTCAAACAAAAAATTGCCATATTCACAATCTCGCGACAAAAAACACCATTGAAGAACATATTGTCGCGCTGTTGCACGAAAAGATTCGCATGTTTGAAATGGTCATCGGCGAGTTGGACTATATTGTCAGCGAACAGCAATTTGCCGATTGGGAAAAGAACTTGTTCGAAGTTGCCATGACAAGCAAAAATAAAACGGATTTAGCGGCGCGGATCGAACAGATAGGCGAAGCGTGGCGTCCGAGCGACCAGAAAGCGCGAGGTGTAGACAAATGAAACAGATTCCACTGCGCACAGCAGATGAATGTTTCGCGTTTTGCGACACGTATTTTCAGGCCGTCGGCGCAAAAGCGCGTCAGCACAGCGATATGTACCAAGAATACGTGCTGCCGCTGGATATCGATAAAGAACTGACCGACAGGCCGTTCTACTGGATGTGGGTTGAGAAAACCAATCAAACCGTCGAACCGACGACACTGCGCTTGGCCTTTACCGACGCGGCGAAAATGCGCGAAGACGAGCGGATGATGCGCGAACACCAATTGGAATTGGAAAACCATCCACCACAATCCCCCTATGAGCGGATGTTCAAGCGCGCGCCGCAGGCAGAACTCGTCAACCTCGGTTCGTTTCGCTTAAATAAGATCTGTGAAAGCGCGATGACCCGCGGTCAATTCGCCTGCGTCAAACCAGCGCACGCCAGCCCACTGACCCAAACGATTCCCTGGCTGATGCTCAACGGCATGATTCAATATGTCACAGATTCCATGCAGGAAGAATGGTTCTCTGTGGGTGTCTGCCTGCTCAATCGACAAACGTTGTGGAATTTTTACGATCACGTCCAGCACATCGAAATGAACAGTTGCACCCCAAAGCCCTTGCTTGACCAGGCTTCGATCTCGCCCGCAGACGCGACGCGCATCGCCAAACAGGCGGTGGAGCATCGACTACAACTGCGTGAGCACACATGGGCGCAGGATGCACAGACCAAATTAGTCGATGACTTGGCACAGCTCGACACGTATTACACGAGTATCCTGCCGGATCATCCGTCAGAAGAACAAGCGCTGATTCGCGCTGAACACGCGCGCAAACGGGACGAACTGATTGCCAAAAGCAACCCCCACATCAATATCGAGTGGACACAGATGGCGCTCGTCGGCCTCTCTTTACGCAACCATCAGGTCAGTGACTGAAGATTTTTTTGCCGTGCGTCAGGGCCGTCCAACCTCGCCATTTTGCACATTTTCATAATGCGCGAGCGCAGCGGATCAACCGTATCATTCACGTCGTCGCCGCCTCTGCGATACGCCTGCGGCGGCGCATAATTGCTCGTAAACCATGTGGGCAATTTTGCATGAAACCGATGGTTGACAATGCGGAACAGCTTCTCCATCGTAAAATCGTTCGCTCGCTCTTGGGCGAACTCGTCCAAGCCGAGGACAGGCACTGTTGACAAGGTTTCCAGGAACGGTTCGAGATCCTGATTGTCAGCAATCAAATGGCGCATTCGATCAAACAAAGAATCTGACCGCACCACAAGGCAAGGTATATTGCGAGCGCGCAACTGATTGAACACGGCAAACATCAGGTGTGTCTTTCCCACGCCCGGGGGTCCAAAGAGATATACGCCTGCGCGAATTTGCTCGGCTGCTTCATTGGGATCATACTGGCGTGCAAAAGTTGTTGCGTAACGCATCAAATCCGGGTATTTTTTCATCTGTTCGGCTGGATAATTTTGAAACCGAAAATCTTCATCCAGTTCCATCATGCCTGCCAACGACACAAAGCGTTCGACACGTCGTTTGGCCATCGCTTCTCGATATGGCTGACAGCGCTGGACACTGACAGCAAGCTGATTCTTATAGGGTTCCAGCACTTGCGTAAACCCCTGCATATCATCCGCTTTACCACACTTTGCGAATCCTTGGCAGGCAGCGCAAATTGCATCTTGACGCAAATACTCCAACAGTGTCGCGCGATAACGAACAATAAACGCGTCAGAAATTTCATAGCGGTTCAACTCTGGGATCCGCTTGCGAAAATAGGCAGCATCATAGCCTCGATCACGGCCCGCAAACGCCTTTGGTATGACATTCTGAATATGCTGCATCAGGGGTCACCTTTCCAATCTCGTAGTTCAGCGCTCTGCAAAACGCGCATCCAACCAGTCTACGATATACTGAACGATCATCTCGACGCTGAATTCGTCTACTTCTATTGTGACATCAGCCACTTCTTCATACCAGTTCTGGCGCTGTGCCATCAATGTGCGAATACGCACATCCGGATGCTCATCTTGCAGCAATGGGCGTTCTGTGGCGTCTTGCAGGACGCGCGCAAGGATGGTTTCTGGTGTGGCGCGCAGATAGACGGCCTGCCAAGCCTCTTTGAGCAGCGCTCGACTCGGCGCTTGGGTAACAACACCACCGCCCGTGGCGAGAACAACACCCCGCGACTGGTTGCCTAAGGCGTTCAATGCCTCCTGTTCACACTGACGAAAGTGTGCCTCTCCCCCGGTGGCGAAAATGTGTGGGATGGACATTTGCGTACGATTTTCGATAAAAGTGTCGAGATCGACAAATGTATAATCCAATTTTTCTGCTAGCTGCGCGCCGACGGTAGATTTGCCGCTTCCCATAAATCCGACCAGCGCAATTCGCCCCATTGTCACTTGCAATCACTCCACGATGCCTGGACTATTATCTTGCCAGTTGCGTAATCTATGAGCGATTGTATCATAAGTGAACGAAATCGTATTGGTGACATTGCCCTCTACCGCCTGGATTTTTACATCTAAGACGCCACTTTGTTCCTGCTCGGCGTCAATTTGCACAGGTACGCCGTGAAAAACTTGAGTCGTGGAGGCAATCGTATCCCCTGTTGCAAGTTGTTGCAAAATCATGTTTGCCACACTTTTTGTCAGCGCATAGCAGGCGGTTTGTGCCAAATATCGTGTACCGACTGCCAACGATATTTGGGCTGCGCTCACCATCGACGTCAATAAGAGCGCCATCGCGCCAACCCAAGTTAACACCGAAACGAGCGTAAAGGCCTTTTCCTGTTTCAGCAATTGCATCACTGTGATGCAGCTCCTAACGCGTTCGCTTGTAATGCATCAAAAGATGACGTTGTGCCATCTGCCAGTTGCAGTTGTAAATGAACCATTGCCCCCTGTACGTCAGCGTTCAATTGTACAACGTGGGCGGCGACGACCGCATCGCCGCCGCCCGCCTGCGTTCGAATCAGTTGATCTTGTTGATTGACGTAATAAGTGAACTGCCTTGCGTCGGCC
Organism: Alicyclobacillus fodiniaquatilis; assembly: GCF_042678105.1. Classification (NCBI taxonomy): domain Bacteria; kingdom Bacillati; phylum Bacillota; class Bacilli; order Caryophanales; family Alicyclobacillaceae; genus Alicyclobacillus; species Alicyclobacillus fodiniaquatilis. Next base: position 124,227 of record NZ_JBHUCX010000024.1, on the reverse strand, counting down.
ATTGAGACAAACAGCTCTTGATTGTAAAACGCCACACGTGTTGAACCATGTATGTCCTGTCCAATTGTCTGTAGTGCATGCTGAAACATGGCGTCATCTTCCAGGTTGATGGACTGGTGTTGATTCAACTGCCATACAGTCAATAAACCACTGACGCCAACGACAATGCAGATGGATGCGAGTGCGATGGACAAACACACTTCAATCAGTGAAAACCCCGCTTGGGCAAGCTGGTATTTCAATCTTTTCCTTTGGCGCCTGTGACGATGGAAGCGAGATCTCTGCCGAAATATATGTGCACACACCATCACCTGACCGCGTGATGGAAATGGTGTACATTTGATGATTCTCTTCCATCTGCGCAGGGACAGATTCCCCAGCGAGCAATCTATCGAGAACGCTCCTTGCAACCATATTTTCATTGAGTGTTTGCGCCCCTATTTGCAATGCATGCGTGATATTTGTCTCCGAAATGGCAATCAACGGCACAGCGCAAGCGAGTACGAAGATGGCGACGATGTTCTCCCATAAACTCATGGCTGAATCCAACCGGACACCTGCAACCCGGTTCCCATGTAGAGATGAATATCACGTTCTGCACCATCTGATGTCAGACGAATCACACCCGCAACCTGCGAATCGCCCAAGCTGTCGTAAGCGATAGTGGAATGGGGCAATTGCAGATAGCCGTCGAAATACTGTACATCGGGCGCATTTTGATACGCCCCCAACCATGTGATCCCCTGTGACAAGCGATAGCCTGTATCATATGGATCCATCCAGATGATCCCATCCTCGGATGAAGTGGTGCCAAGCATTTGGGCGAAGCGCATTCGACCAATGAGCAACTGTGCCGATGCGTTCAAATTGGCTGCGTGCATCAACGGCAAGCCAACTGCAAGCGCTGAGCACAGCGCCATTGCCGTCAAGGCCAACGCGACAAGTGTATCCAGATAACCAAAGCCACGTGCATCATCATGCAGGGCTTTGCGGCGTTGAACATGATGAGCAACACGTTTAATTCGCTGTCTCATTCGTTGCATCCCCCGTGCAGGTTACCGTGATATTGTCGGGATCGGTATCATCGATGGTAAACTGACTGCCATCCACATCTTTGTCCAGCAAGTGATCCGCTACAAGCGCCTGAATCTGTACAACCGTGTCCCCGGTCGGAAGTTGTTGATGAATCAGGTCGTATTCAGCCAATGCCGCTTCAATCGTCTTTTCATTACTTTGGCAAGCAGTGTCAGTCGCCTGTTTAGAGGCCCCTAATAGATGTGGTGTCAATACCGCAATCATGATGGCCACAATCGCCACCGCCACCATCAGTTCCAGCAATGAAAAACCTTGTTGACCGCGTATTTTTCGCAATTGTCGCTGTTCTTGAGACATCATGCGTCCCTCTTCGATATAAGCCATACGCAAACCACTCCTAAACTCCTCATCACACCATCGCGCAAACCTTGCGCAGCAGACAAACTCACCTCACATGGCTGTCCACCTATGTAAGTGAAGACCCGTTGGACAAATCTGATACGGTACTGTACATCGGACCAAACACACTGTACATCGTCGCGGCGACGACCACCCCCATCATCGCCATTGCGCCAGGTTCCAACCATGCGGTGAACTGTTGCAATTGCCGCATCAGTTGCGCTCGCAAAACTGTGCTCGTCCGCTCGAGTGCACCTGCAATGTCACCGGTTTGCTCGCCTGTGAGACATAGCTGCAACAATATGGGATGGCAGCCTGGAAAGAGTGCGTCCACAAACCGTTCGCCAGCCAAAATCTTGATTCGCATGTAGGCGCTGTGTACACTGACTCCCCTTCCTTGGCCTGCCGTTTCCATGGATTCCAGCGCTTCCACAACAGATAATCCCGCCGCAAGTTGCACATGCAATAAATAAGCAAGACGTTCGCTATGTACGGCCCGGAAGTACATATCGCCAGGCAGCGCAAACGAAAGGTGGAATCGTGTTCTGAGCACCCGCAAACCAATGTATGCCAGCGGCAACACCACAACGCCATCTACAACGAGCAAAGGCAAATTCGTGGCGAATTTTGTAATCATGGATCCGTGCGTTTGCGGTGAAGCGATTTGCAATTGAAGATCACGCAGTTCAGGCTGTATTTGAAATCGCACAAACACAGCTAGCGCAAGGCAGGCGAACAACAGCAACACAGGATATACGAGGGCTTTGACACACTGCTGGCGCCAGTTGCGACGCGCCTTGTCCCTTTGGACATAATCCCCCATCGCTTCAGGCAACGAACCGATTTCTTCCGCCAAAGACAGCACTGTTAAAGTAATCGGATCCACATAGGGCGCAAAGATAACTGCAAGGGGCAGCCCTCGTTCCAGCCGCTCTAAGCCACGTTGACCTAAGACGCGTTCCGTTTTCCTCCCTTGACTGGCCAACGTCGTAAATGCGCTTGCCAAATCTACGCCGGCTGTCAACATGTCCGCCAACTGCTCCAAAGCAAAGGTGGCGGTCACGCCACGCTGGCGCATGCGCTTGATGAGTTGCACGAAGCGTTTAAATAGCATCTTTCCTTGTTGAGGTGACAGTTTGGCGCTCTTCCCTCCAAACGGCATAATATTCACCACCAGACACGCTTCCCTCTTCAATTTGAAACTCGTGTTTATATCGCCGGGATTCCAACCGACTACGGTGTACATTTTGTATGATGACTGCACGTAACACGTCATCAAGCAGGTGAGCTGGCACTCCTAAATCGACGAGACGGCTGACTGTAGCTTGAAAATTGGCAGCATGGGTTGTCGCCAACACGAGGCGTCCAGTCAGCGCCGCACGAACCGCCACACGCGCTGTCACTTCATCACGAATTTCACCTATCATCAACACATCCGGATCTTGGCGCAACAGTGACCGCAGGCCAACCTCGTAAGACAAGCCTGTTCTTTCGCGCACTTCCACTTGTCGGCAATGTGGAATTGGCACTTCTACTGGATCTTCAATGCTGAATACCTGACGACCCTGATTGGCCAAATGGTGCATCATGGCATAAAGCGTAGTCGTCTTGCCCACACCAGTCCGCCCAGCCACCAAAACGAGGCCAACTGGCTCTTCAAGTAAATGAACAACCTCATAGAACTGTTCCGCTGTCAGTCCCACTTGGTGCAACTCCAATACCCGCAGAGGCTGCTGGAGCACGCGCAAAACAACCGACTCACCGCCGTAAATCGGCAACGACGACACGCGAATCCGCACAGATCGTTCACCATTCCAGGAAAAGACACCTTCCTGTGGCATTTGTCGATCCGTCACATCCATCCGGGCCATGGCCTTAATACGACGCACTATTTCCTCCGCTCTGTCCGTCAACTGTACAAAAGGACGAAGCTCCCCTGCGACGCGTAAATCGACTTGCAACTGTTTTCCAGTGCTGCACAAATGAATGTCGGTTGCGCCACAATCAATGGCATAATCCATCATTTGTTGCAGAATACGGGCTGTCGTGAACACTTCCATGCAAAGTCCCCCTTTGCATAAGAAGATTCGCTGCAACACAATGAACGCCTGTTCACTTGACGCGTTAAGCTATGTAGTTTTGCATAAATTATCCAAAATGATGATGAACTGTACGTGAAGGGAAGACAAAATACATGGACAGAAACGGTCAACCCGTTCGTCTTGATCACTAGAGTGAAAGGTGGCGGCAGCATGCGCTCACGACTGGCATATGCCGGCATCCTCGCAGAAAATGAGACTGCCACCCACGGTGCTACCGGCAACAGAAACACGAACATGCCATTCAATCCGGACACCGTAGGTGGAGCATTCGAAGAAACCATTTTATTTTGAAGGGAAGTAATGCACAGTACTAATCAACAAAGTCAAACACCATGTCGGCGATGCGAATGCTGTCGCCACTTTTGGCGCCGCGTTTGCGCAGTGCATCATCGACGCCTTTTTGTTTCAGAATGCGCTGGAATCTTTTCACAGCGTCAAATTGCTCAAAATTCGTCATCGCCACCAACTTCTCGAGCTCTTTGCTTTCGACGATGAACTGCCCGCCATTATGGAGAATGACAAATGGTTGAATCGTCTCCAAACGATAAACCTTGTGTGTCTCCTCTTCAACATCCTCCACTGGCTCCAAATCTTCTGCAGGCAACGAATCCAGCACATCGGCAATCCGCTGCAACAACAAATCCAGCCCCTGATGCGTGGCGCCCGAAATGCGAAAAACCTCAAGTTCCGGATAAGCTTCCTCAAAACGTTGCAATCCTTCTTGGGCGTCCGGCAGATCCATCTTGTTCGCTGCGATCAATCTCGGTCGTTCTGCAAGTTTTTCATCGTACGCCGACAACTCGTTTTCAATGATTTGAAAATCCTCGACCGGATCGCGCCCGTCGACCGATGCCATATCAATGACATGGACAATGACCTTCGTTCGCTCAACATGACGCAAAAACTCGTGGCCTAGTCCATGTCCCTCGTGCGCGCCTTCAATCAGCCCCGGCAAGTCAGCCAGGACAAAAGATCTCCCGTCTGCCACTTCAACGACACCGAGTTCAGGACTGAGCGTGGTAAAGTGATAAGCGCCAACTTTCGGTCTCGCTCGTGTCACTGCGGCGAGCAAAGTTGATTTTCCGACAGATGGAAAGCCCACAAGCCCGACGTCCGCCAGCACCTTGAGTTCCAATTCAATCCATCGCTCTTCGCCCGGTTCACCTTTTTCCGCCATATCGGGCGCTTTGTTTGTCGCAGTGGCGAAGCGCGTATTCCCGCGACCACCGCGACCACCGTGCGCCACAATCAGCTTGTCGCCGTGGCGTGTCAGATCACCGAGGAAAACGCCACTGTTCACATCTTTGACAAGTGTCCCTGGAGGAACTTTGATGATCATATCATGCGCATTGGCGCCATGCCGATTCTTTGTGCCACCGTGATCGCCGCGCGTCGCCTTAAAATGGCGTTGATAGCGAAAGTCGACCAATGTCCGCAAGCCTTCATCGACAATCAGGACGACATCCGCGCCATTGCCTCCATCGCCGCCAGCCGGGCCACCCAATGGAACATATTTTTCTCTTCGATAGGAGACGATCCCGTTACCACCATCGCCTCCTTTAACATAAATCGTTGCGTGATCTGTGAACATCAGACTCACCTCCCAAAGTTCGCAAATTTTCATCCCAGTCACTTCTTCAAAGCGTGTTGAAGTGCAAGGTTTCGTACGTATTATGCCAGACTTCAAGTGGCAGGTTTGGCGCTTGCGAATCCAGCAGAATCGCAAAGCCCTTACCCTGAGCCGAAATGGACAGATACACATTGCCGCCTTGCTGCGCCAACAAATGCTGCACCGCAACCAGCCAAGCCTCAAGTTCCGTTAGACATTCATCCGTCAGCTCCAATTCCGATGCCACGTCCTTTAAATACACATTGGGACATGTCGCCGCAACCCACATCAGACGCTCGCCAAAGTATCCAAAGTTAATCTGCCACAATGCCAGTGATTGCAACCACTGTGCAGTCTGATCAATCATCGTGATGGCATCTTCTGTACGCTCCATCTGAAGATAAGCTCGTACCAATTGCAGCTGATTCAATACATCATGTCGATGACGTCGAAACGAAGTGGCGTTAAATTCATCTGAATCTGTCGAAAGCACCCTTTACCGCCCACCTCTCAAAAAGGGTCTGGCACGAGTGCCAGACCCCTGTGTATTTCTTTGATAAAAGAACAAGCAAGTATCAGGTAGTCCTATCTCACTCCAACTGAAAAACAGAATCAGCATCACGTACCAGCCTGCGTTTCTCAATACGGACCAAGATTGAACACCAACGCAAAGACAATTATTGCGCAACTTCCTCGACTACAGGATAGATGCTAACACGTTTGCGCTTGTGACCAAATTTTTCAAAACGTACGCGACCTTCCACCTTGGCAAACAAAGTGTCGTCCTTGCCAATCCCGACATTTGTACCTGGGTGAATTTTCGTTCCGCGTTGGCGAACGAGAATGCTGCCAGCCGATACAACCTTGCCGTCGCCTTCCTTCACGCCAAGGCGCTTCGAAACGCTATCGCGGCCATTTCGTGTACTTGATACACCTTTTTTATGCGCAAACCGTTGGAGGTTTAACATCAACATGCGAATTCATCCTTTCCATATTCATCAAGCATTCATCGTCTTTATGCGGACATATTCAGGATACTGCTCCGCAACTTGTTCAACACCGTAAAACAAACTGTTGATAAGCAAGCGCACTGCATCTGTAGGATGCTTGGGCAATCGACAGATGAGTGTGTCGCCCTGGTCTTGTACGTCTAGCGCCAGGTCTGCAAAGCGCTCACAACTGTTAATCGCATTATAGACCAGCACAGAAATTGCTGCACAAACAATATCTGAGCCAGACTCTGCATAACCGGCGTGGCCAGTTACTCGAAAACCGGAAACTCGATTCTGCTGTTGCGCAATTTCAAACGTGACCATCCGCGTTACGCTTCAATCGCTTCAATCGTCAACTTGGTGTAAGGTTGACGATGACCTTGCTTCTTGTGATAGTTTTTCTTGGACTTGTACTTGAACACCACAATCTTTTTGCCGCGGCCATGTTCAATCACTTTGGCCACAACTTTGGCACCTTCGACATATGGGCTGCCCACGCGAACGGACCCGTTGTCCTGAACCAGGAACACCTTGTCCAACGTCACAGTCTCGCCCACCTCATGTGCCAATTTCTCGACATAGATGGTGTTCCCCTGACTGACTTTAAATTGCTTGCCGCCTGTTTCAACAATTGCGTACATCAACAAATCTCCTTCACTCAGACTCGCTGCCTAAGGTATGGACAAATCCATTTAAAACCTGTTCAGCATGCGGTTGTAGTGCAATACACACGTTCATTATTTTAGCATGGCAACCGATGCGGTGCAACCGCCCTGCACTATTTATCCAAGAGTGCGCCTACAGGCTCCAACCAACGCCCTTCAAACACGGCGTCCAGCAGTTCAACTTCTTCGATGACCGCGACCACCAACCCGTCTTCCGCCAACACATATACAATATGATACCTATCAGGAGAAAATTGAACCACAATCTCACGGATCTTCGTGCTGCTTGAGACCGCGAGCGAATGAATTTTTAGCAACGAAGTGCTTTGGCGGCGTTTTGCATCTAAAAAACGCATGGTTTCTGAACGCACATCGCGCCGACCGCGAACCGCCGTGACCAAAAGGAATAACCCAAGCAGCATCATTCCAAGGTGAGGATGACCGATAAACAGCGCCAGCACACCTGTGCCCATCAGCAAAATTGCAAGTGCAAACGCCACTCTGTACGCCTCCAATGTCGCGCGTTCGTAGCCCACTTGTCGAGATCTCGCAGCACGCAAAATTCGTCCGCCGTCAAGCGGCAATCCCGGCAATAAATTAAAAATGCCTATCCAGCAATTCAGTTGCATCCACTGTTGATAAAAATCGGCATTCATAAGATGGATCGCATATAAGACGGTCGCCAAGATACATAGCAGGAAATTCACAAATGGGCCAGCGATGGCCACCACCGCTTCATCCCGCGGCGAAAACCCGAGTCTCGCATAAGAAAGTTTGGCAACCCCACCGAACGGAAGCAAAGATACCTCTTCGACCTCATAGCCCAGCCACTTGGCTGTCAACGCATGACCAAACTCATGCAGGATGACAAAAGTGAACAACAGCAGTGCAGCGTTCAATAAACCGACAAAGTACGCTGCGATAAGCAAGGCGATAAAAAGCGGGTGCACCCGCACCCGCCCGACCCCGAAAATATACCCTATCTTCTCTTCAAGTCGGCTGACAAAGCTCATTGTCCATCTCCAGGAAAATCAATGAATTGATGTGGATTTTCGTATTTTCCGTTTTTAAGCATGGAAAATTGCAGAATAGGATGGCTTGGTTTTGCCGGCAACTTGCCAACCACCTCGCCGGAACTCACATATTCATGCAGCTTGACATTGATACTGCCAAGTCCTGTGTATACCGATGTACCAAAATCACCGTTGTCGATTTTTAAAATTTCCGCATTGCCGCTCTTGGTCACTGCGGTGACCGTGCCCGAGCCTGCCGCTTTCACAGCTTGGTTCGCACTTGCTGAAATCGAGATTTCTGGATGGTTTGAAGAATAATCTTCCGTGATATCACCGGCGATGGGCGTGTGCAATTGAACCGCGCTGCCGCCAAACGAAGGTACAGTGACGTGTAAATCCTGAAAAGCCTTCGTGATTTCAGGCTGCACTTTCGCCGTATAGTCCGTTTGAAACACACCTTGCGATTCGGATGCGATGGTTTGGGCAAGTGGCTGTGGACTATGCTCTACAAAGTATCCAATGCCAACCAGCATCGCGGCGCAAAAAGCCTGCCAAAGCAACGTGCTCGCATAACTCTTCTGTTTCACCCCCCCACCAGTTCCTGACGGTGGTGAAGTAGAGGTCGTTCGAGCGACAAAACGCTTTCCGGTCGGCTGAGGGCGTTTGGCGCCAAATGCATTGCGCCATGTTCCACTTTCCACCTGTCGCATCCCGCCATCCTCATCGACGAATCCATACGGAGACAAGTCCCCGTTCCCCTCGCTCACCCAACGTGAAGGTGCAGGCATTGAGTCGTCAATGGCTTCAACTGAGGTGGTATTTGGCTCATCTGATGCGGAAGTATCAGAAAACCGACGCCTGGACGAGGTGTCTGCATCTATCTCCGAACGACTTTGTAGGTTGGCCCCCGTTGTATGCTTCGCTTGCCACGGCCACTTCCTTTTGACATCGGCCATCGGCGCAGCCTCCTCTCATTCTCACCACATGGTTATGAACGAAAGTGGACAAGTATGATCAAAAAAGTGGACTGGCCATTCACCAGTCCACTCGACACACATTCGGCGACGCCTCAACGACCGCCAATCATTTTTTTCATTTTCCCCCAAAACCCTTTTTTCTCTTCAAGTGACATCAGGGGCACCGCGTCGCCGAGAATGCGACGCGCAATATTGCGATAGGCGATTCCTGCCGGTGTGTCCGGCCGCATCGCACAAGGTTCGCCTAGATTCGAATTTTTAATCACAGCTTCGTCATCTGGTACGATGCCAAGCAAGTCAATCGAAAGAATTTGAACAATTTCATCAATATCCAACATTTCCCCACGCTTGACCATTTGCGGACGAATGCGATTGACCACCAGGCGCGGTGGATCGATCTGCTCTTTTTCCAGCAAGCCGATAACCCTGTCCGCATCCCGTACGGCCGCATTTTCCGGCGTGGTTACCACCACTGCGAAATCCGCTGGCGCAATGGCAACGCGAAACCCTTCCTCAATCCCGGCTGGGCAGTCGATCACGACGTAATCATACGACGCCTTCAATTCTTCGACCAATTGTGTCATCACAGCCGGTGTCAAAGCTCGCTTGTCCTTGGTCTGCGCAGCTGGCAACAACACAAGATGCTCAAATCTTTTATCGCGAATCAGCGCTTGCTGCAAACGGCAATCTTGATTTGCCACGTCGATGATGTCGTAAATGATGCGATTTTCCAACCCCATGACTACATCTAAATTGCGAAGGCCAATATCAGCATCGACGATACAGACCTTCTTGCCAAGTAAGGCAAGCGCAGTCGCTATGTTGGCTGTAGAGGTCGTTTTGCCAACGCCTCCCTTGCCCGAGGTGACCACAATTGCTGAACTCATTGTCGCCGCTCCTTCCGACTGTCAGGTTTACGCCTGCGCGACTGAAACCAATTTGAAAAATGGCGCATTTGGGCTACCGCCAGTTGACCGTGCTCCAAATAGGCAAATTCCATAAACGCCTGCAATGGCCCATTTGCGTCATTGGGTGCGCGACTGACAACATCCCCTATCCGCAGTTGCATTGGCGAAAATTCTGTAGCCGCAATGACACTGGAAGTATCTCCAGCCACCCCTGCATGGGCAATGCCAAGCAAGCGACCAAACACGAAAATATCCCCGGTCGCCTCCACCTGTGCGCTCGGATTGACATCTCCTACAATCACCACGTCACCGTCAAACAGCATCGGTGCTCCGGCTCGAACCGTACCATAGTAAATGGTCTGATCACGCGCCGACGTCTTCTTCTGAAAAAGGGACTGGCGTGCCGCGGTCCCCCCACCCCAGGCCTTAATCAGAAAGTTAGGGTGTTCCATAAATAGAGAGATGAGCCGATTGCAATGTTCCGGCGACATCCGTCTCTTTCCATAATCTATCACAATCTCGACAGTCGGTCCGTCAAAAACTTTGCCAGATTCGCCCGACAACAGCTCGTTCACATACGTGTAGAGCGCGTCAAATTCGGCGTATTCATCTAGTAGAAAAAGAAGCCCCTCCCGCGTGCCTTTTACCGTGACAAGCGGTTTTGTATCATACAATAATTCACTATTGACAATCAAAGCGGTGTCCCTCCAGCGTAGGCCCCTGCCCGCCAGCCTTTATTCGCGTTTCACAGCACAATTTCCTTCTATCTTGAAAATAAAGTCGGTACCCTGATGCGCCATTCGCGATGCTTTGATTGACACAGATTTTCATGTTGCTGGTGCAGATGCGTCGCGCCGGTTCGATACATCACCTTATCGGGCCGGGTTAAAACAAAAACAACTCGCGTGTTGCGAGTTGTTTTTGGATACGACCAAGGCGCTTTTTCGGCTTACCCTTCCGTCTGGGATGCATCATAGCGACTTCGTTGTCGCGGCGTAAACAACTTTGTCAAAAGCGGATAGAGCATCAACGTGAGAATACCATTGATGATCATCGCGACCAATGACTGCGATAGAACATAAGGCCAACGCTCTGCCGTGACATCAAACAATCGCGTCAAACCGTACGTCAGCCATGTGTGAATAAAGCTGAACAACATAGATGTCAAAAACGTGATCGCCAAGTTTCGGTGGAGAAACTGACTAAACAACGCTCCAGCAAAATAGGCAATCACACCGTAACAAAACGCGTTTAAACCGATAAACGTACCGTAACAAACATCTTGAATCAGACCGATGGCGATACCAAACAACACAGCCGTATTCGGACCGCGCATCAGCGCAATTAACACCAAAGTGACCAACACAAAACCAGGGTGAATGAGATTGATTGGCGGAATTTGAAACAATGTAGATTCCAAAATCAACCCCACCCACAAGATCACAAATGCCAACGTCAGCCTCATTGTTGACTGCCCGCCTGTTTTACTTTCAAGACGACAAATACGTCTTGCAGGTAATCCAAATTCGCACTCGGTTGAACAACCGCAGATTGCGCAGTGCTGTGTGGCCCATATTGCACCTTTGTAATTTTGCCAATGATGATGCCACGCGGAAATGTCGAGGTCAGTCCAGACGTGATGACATCGTCACCAACCAATTGTTTGGCAGGTAACTGCACCAACTTTCCCCAAAATGTCAAATCAAGTTCCCCTTGATTGCGAGTGGATCCTGTGACAATGCCGAACGGCTGCTGCGATGAAGCCTGTGTCAATGCAGAAACACCATCACCTAATTGCGTATCTGTAACTAGAATGACCTTGGAACTTTGTGATGCTACGTTGGCCACTCGGCCAACAAGGCTGCCATCAGGTGCAACCACAGCTAGATTCGGCTTTACGCCCTCTTTGCTGCCAACATCAATTGTCAACTCTGAATTCCAAAGAGACGGTTCGCGCCCTACCACATGCGCTGCGACATAATCCCAGCTTGTATGATGGTTTACGAACTTCACCATTTTTTGCAGTGTTGCCACCTGTGACTTTTCATCGTTCAACTGCGATTCTATCGACTGATAGTTTTGCATTTCATGTTTCAGTTCCGCATTTTCTTGGTACATGGAACGCAGATCGCTCAAGCCGCCAAAAAAGCCGGTCAGTTTACTCACTGGACGATAAACCCAGGAAGAAACGGTCGTCTGTACATTCATGACAATCTGCTCTGGCCAGCTGGCTACTCGCCCACCTCGGGATATGGTCAATCCAGCGATGACCATCAGTAGGATGATACTGGCTAAGAGCACAAACAATCTTCGACTTGTTAGGTAACGGGACACCCGTATCCCTCTTCCCTCAACGTTCTTTAGAGATTTTCCTCCCAAGTTGGCAGCAGGCTATTCGAGCCAACCTTGCGTTGCAAACATGTTTGAGCCAAGCGAGAAACTAGGCTCTGCCCTGCGCCTTGCGCAAGGCGACGCTGCGCTTGCGATAGACATCATAATTGTCGAGCGCTTTGCCTGTTCCCACTGCAACACAATCCAGCGGCTCCTCAGCGACCAACACCGGCATCCCCGTTTCATCGCTCAGCCGCTTATCTAAATTGCGCAGCAGTGCGCCGCCGCCAGTCAAGACAATCCCCCTGTCCATGATATCCGCAGCCAATTCCGGCGGTGATTTCTCCAGTGTCACCTTCACGGCCTCAATAATGGACCCTACAGTGTCCGCCAAAGCGTCACAGATTTCTCCAGAGCTGATGCTGAACGTCCGCGGCAAACCCGTAAGCAAATCACGTCCGCGAATATCCAAGCTCTTAGGCTCGTCCAGCGTACTGGCAGAACCAATTTGAATCTTCAATTCCTCGGACGTCCGCTCACCAATCATCAGATTGTATGCTTTTTTCACGTACTGAATGATGGCTTCGTCCATCTCGTCGCCAGCAACTCGAATAGAGCGACTTGTCACAATCCCACCTAATGAAATAATGGCAACCTCTGTGGTGCCGCCGCCAATATCTACGACCATTGAACCAGTGGGTTCTCCGACAGGCAATCCAGCGCCAATCGCGGCCGCCATCGGTTCTTCAATAATTTGCGCATCTTTTGCGCCTGCCTCCAATGCGGCATCCTCCACCGCGCGCTTTTCAACTGCAGTAATGCCAGAAGGCACGCTCACCATCACCCGCGGCTTACCCGACCAGTTTGATTTGGTCTTCATCGCCTGCCGGATGAAGTGGCGCAACATCGTAGAAGTCGTTTGAAAATCCGCAATGACCCCGTCTTTCATTGGGCGCACAGCGACAATATTTCCTGGGGTGCGGCCAATCATCTGTTTGGCTTCTGAACCCACTGCTTCAATGGCCCCATTGTCGGTGCGAATCGCGACAACCGAAGGCTCACGAACAACAATCCCGCGCCCTTTTACATAAACCAGCGTATTCGCTGTACCTAAATCAACACCCATATCACGAACTGCAAACATCGTCTGATGGATCCCCTCTCAAATCAGTTGTCCATATAACCAGCCGCTCGCAAGCTGACATAGCGCCCGTCCCCAATCACAATGTGGTCAAGCACTTCAATACCAAGTACACGTCCTGCCTCCTCCAGCCGCCTAGTCACAGCGATATCTTCGGAACTAGGGGATGGATCTCCACTGGGGTGGTTATGGACGCACAGAATTGCCGAAGCACTCCGTCGAATCGCAAACCGAAAGACCTCTCTCGGATGAACAATCGATGCGTCCAAACTTCCGATGGATGAAGTGTCTTCACCAATTAAACGATGTTTGGTATCTAAGAGCAGCGTTACAAAATGTTCCTTTTTAAGGTACCTCATCCTATCCATAACATACGTGGCAGCATCATCCGCTGTCCGAATTTGTAGGCGCTGGTCACTTGGTTTATGAACAATTCTGCGGCCCAATTCGACAGCTGCGGCGATTTGTAAAGCTTTTGCTCGACCAATTCCCGGTACAGACAACAACTCCGCGACGTCGATGTCCGCCAAGGCGTAAACCCCGCCAACGTACTGCAGAAGCTTGGTTGATATCTCGTAAACACTCTGCTTGCCATTGCCCGATTGCATAATACAAGCTAACAATTCGTCTGTCCGCAACGCCGCCGGCCCTAAGCATAGCAGACGTTCGCGCGGCCCTTCAAACTGTGCTGTGGTGCGCTGAATGGCTCCCCCACCATCTACCATAACCATCCCTCCATCGTACATCTCTTCCACTGTACGGAGGAAATGGGTTCACCACAAACCCTAAACTATATGTATCTATACCTTGTCAATCAATCGGTAAAAGTTTTATTTGACGCGTCGAGAAAGCAGATAACCAACCACAAAGCCGACAAGCGAGCCCCAGTTGACCGAGAATGTCAATGCCATTGAGAATTGAACAACCGCCAAGTCGATGCTCGGATGCCAGGAGACATGCGTATGCGGCCGCAGGAACGGCAAGCGACTGGAAACCAACGTATCCGCTAACGTTCCAACGACCGTCGACACTGCAATTAAAACAAAAGAGCGCCATGAGGTTTTGCGCACTACTTTCATACCTTTCCAGAGTCGTGCATGACAGATAGGTTTCGACAGCACAAAGGGGATTCCTGCCGAACATTGTCGGCTCATTTATGAACAAGCTGTGGCAAGTTACGAAACCAGCTCATTCACGCCTTGGATATTCAGCAGTTGCACAAAGGCGTTCAATGTTTGTTGCGCAGCGGCTGTGTTATCGTGCTTTACAAACGATTCATCAGCTGCTTGCAGCGATTGATGCAAACCCATCAACTGGTTCTGCAACCCAGTTTCCGCGACGGATGAATCGCCGGGATACGCTTCTTTGGCCGACGCAAGTGCAGTTTGCGCATCAGCAATGCGACCGTGATCGGCCAACCATGCGGTGAGCGCGAGCAATCCGCTTGTGCTGTCAGCTAGCCAGTGCTGAACCGAATCGACCGTAGTTGCTGTCGTTTTGCCTAGTATGGCAATATTTCTCGATTTCGCCTGGATTGTTTTCACCTTGGCCGCTGGCGCAACAGCCTGTGCCTGTTTGGCGATGGTGTCCGCATCAGAAGCTTGAACACACGCGGCAGAGACAACCGCAAATCCGTTTAAAGAGACGATGTACGACGTCAAGCTATGGCTTTTCAACGAAGCGACTTCCGCCTGAGCCTGCGCTGCTGTATTGTAAACGCCATATTCCACCAGATAGATTCGAAAACCTGGCACAGCCATCGCCTTCTGTGGCACACTGGCGACAATCGGGGTCGACGGTTGTTCGGTGGTATTTTGCGGCACAATGGCGCTTGTCGACAACGGCGCCATCTGATGAAAGAGGAACACAGCCAAACAGCCAAATATCATGCCGATGATCAAACCGCCCTGCAGGCTGGCAAGCAACCGATTGGCGTGTCTAGGTAGAATTGTCCGCGCAATATAAACTACGACGCGCGTGACGAATCGATAGAATGCGCGCAATCCATGACGCCTGGGACCATGCATCTGCGCATAGCGCGCCCGCGCTGGATGAACACGCTTTTGTGGACTCAATCCCCGCAGACCAATGGGCTTGTCCAACCGCAATCGAGCTGTATTTTGCACCTGCTTTTCGCTTTCAGGCTGGGCTGTTTGCGTTCGCACTACCCACGCTTCTTGACCCATGCGCACAAGCAGCGACGATGTATCCGACGACCGTTGTTTGATGTCCGCTTCTGCCACACCGTTCTCCCCCAAACTCATAGAGTCATTCCTACTCTATGTCCGGGAACTAGATTCTATGCCGGTGAGTCCAACCACTCTTTCGCGATGTCGTCAGAGATGACACCTTCTTGAACGAGATTTCGCACTGCCATGGCAAACGTCTGCATACCTACATGCCGCGAGGTCTGCATCACCGACTTCAGTTGATGTGTTTTTTGTGTGCGAATCAAATTTGCCACCGCTGGCGTGTTTACCAACAGCTCTGCAACGGCGATCCGCCCTTGTCTATCCATGGTCGGCAACAGCCGCTGTGAGATGACAGCTGATAATGTAGCGGCAAGTTGGAACCGAACCTGCCCTTGCTGCTCTGCTGGAAACATATCAATCAATCTATCGACGGTCTGTACCGCGTCGCTTGTATGCAGCGTCGAGATGACCATGTGTCCAGTCTCCGATGCGGTGACAGCCGTTTTCACCGTCTCCAAATCTCGCAATTCGCCTACAAGAATCACATCCGGATCTTGACGGAGCGCAGCTCGCAGCGCGATCGCGAAACTGGCGGTATCCGCGCCAATTTCGCGCTGGTGGATGATGGACTGAACGTGTGGGTGAATGTACTCAATCGGATCTTCGAGTGTAATGATATGTTTGCTTTGCTGGAGGTTGATGGTTTGAATCAAGGCTGCCAGTGTCGTCGATTTTCCGCTCCCTGTTGGGCCAGTGACCAAGATCAGTCCATGTGGCCGCTCAATCAGCTTCAACAAAGCGCGCGGCAGCCCCAGTGCTTCAAATGAGGGAATTTGCTGATTGATCACCCGGATGGCCATGCCGATGTTCCCCTGTTGGCGAAACACATTTATCCGATAGCGCCCGCCAACGTCATCCGTATAGGCAAAATCGATCTGACCTTCTTGCGACAAAAGCGCTGCTTGTTCTGGTTGCAGCAAGTTTTCTGTCATCTCCTGTAAAACTGTCGAAGAAAGTTCGCCTCCTTCGCCGACCAACCGACCATGAATTCGAAACATGGGCGCATGCCCGACACCAAGATGCAAATCGCTGGCCTTTAACCTCGACGCACTGGCCAACAACTCCTTGATAAGCATATGACTCCCTCCGTGCGTGTGACATGCCGATTCATTCGCCGGAACAAATAGGTTGTCCTGCTGCACCTAGACAGATGAAGACAAACTCAGCGCAAAATATATGTTGCGCCGCGAAAATACGTCCGTATTGAACAGCGTAATTTCTGCAAAACCTCGCCAAAAAAGAAAAAAGCGAAACCATATGGTTCCGCTTCGCTGCCTTTACCCTATCATACCTTCGAATTTGTTCAATGCAGTATATACACCGTGATTGTACGTTCGCCCCATGCTGCGGCTGCAGACTCCGAACTCATACAGATATCGATATGGCGACCGATAATCGCGCCACCCGTATCTGCTGCAATCACATCGCCTATGCCCGGGATGTAAAGCCGCGTTCCCAGTGGGATGACACTCGGGTCAACCGCCACAACGCCAGGTTGCGCGGGACGACCACTCGCAGTGATACCTCCAGCCGTGTAGGCTGTCGCCAATACGGTCATGGCCGACTGGACCACACCCGCTGACGGGGAACTACTACGACTTGACAAGGTGTACTGATGAACAACTGGTACGGGTTTTGCTCCTACCTCAACCAGCTCATCGACTGGCTTGCGAACAACTTTTTTCTTTACTGTTTGGGATGTTTTCTTTCCATCCCGATAGACGCTGGTGGTCTGTACTTGCAGCAACCCTTCCACACCGTGCGTCGCCACTTGCTCATGTCCTTTTAGCAAACCATCGGACTGACGGCGTATGGTCTGAAATGGTATCTTTTGCGTCTTCGTAGCTATCTTTCTCATGATGCGGTGAATCTCAATCTTTTCGCCATTGGACAGTGACGAATTCGTATCGACGTTCATGTGATCATACTTTGTGAGGGCAATGCCCTGCTGTTCGAGCAACTTGTCGACGTCGTGATCAAACGTCCAGATATCTCTTTCTTTTCCCCGATTGTCTAAATAGATCCGCTTCGGATGCACAATGTTGACAATCTGGTGGTTTTTCACAGAACTACTGAGCGCTGGGCTGACGCGATCCCGCTTGTTCACATGGATGTTATATCGCTCTAGAAACTGCCCAACGGTTCCTGTACTAAATCCATGTAAAACCTTGCGTTGCCCACTGTCTTGAACCGTCACCGTCTTGTACGTCGCCCCATACACGGTACCCGCGCCGCCAAGCAACGCTAGCGCCGATGCGGCAAAGACGTAAACGGCCTTCGACTTTGGTAGACGCACTCCATCACCTCTTCCTAACCTACCCGCGAGAGAAAGAAGGTTGATAAGGGATTAAGGCTGGGCTCAGTATATCTATCCCCTATCACAAATGCAAGCGCGCATTTGTCAACCTATTTGCTCTCGGTAATTGGGGATAGTGTATAACACACGGTATGACACTTGTTGACGAAACATGTCGGCGAATTTATCTGCAGGTATTAAACTTTTTGACAAAGTTCGTCAAAGCCTGCCCTGACGCCGTTTATCCCAGGTGAAGCAACGTGTGAATATACCATTGTGGCAACCCGTTTGCCAAAAATTCCGCTGAACCAACCCCCATGACAATGAACGGTACAAACGGTATCAATTGCTTTTTGTGAAACTGACCTGTGCAGCGCAAAAAAAGGCCAATTACGGCTCCAAAAATGGAGGAAAATACAAAGGATTCAATCGTCAACCAAGGGCCGAGTACCGCGCCAATGGATGCATATAACTTGGCGTCACCCAGACCCATTCGACCTCTAGATAAAAAGTAAACCAAAAGAGGAATGCCAAAACCAACCAACATAAAAAACAACGGCTTGACAAAATTGCGCTCCAGGAGACTCATCAGCACATAAACCACGATGGCATTTGAATAGGTCAACCAATTGGGCACCATCAAAACAATCACATCTGTGGACATTGCCACCACTAGCGTGAACCAAAGCAAAGAAGATACGAGTGCCGCAAGCCAAGATGAAGACTGCCAACAGAGCAATACTGCTACGGTGCCAAGTGTGCTTTCGGCAATTGGATAATGGATGGGAATGCGGATGTGACATCGCCTACATCGGCCCTTGAGCAAAAGCCATGACCAAATCGGAATCAATTCAAATGCAGCCAGCGGTTTCCCGCAATTTGTGCAGTGTGATCTCGGACGAATCACCGATTCACCGCGTGTCGACCGTTCGCCAAGCGCGGCGGCAAACGAACCAAACACACTGCCCGCAATAAAGAGATCTACCAACAAAAAGACATGTGTGATGTCTGGCAAACCACTCTCCCCTTTCACATCCAACAAACGTGGTTTCGACATCCAATGTCCAGCCCCTGCAAAAAAAAGATAAAGTTTACAAAATCGCATATTTACTGCTTCTTGTGCGCTTGTGGTCATACATCATCACTTCCAAACACTACTCACGTTGTGCCAGGTTTGTACGCCCTTTGAATATCAAACCGCACGAAGACAAATATTGTCGAAACGTGATATAATGTGTTTATTGGACAACCATTCTTGGAGGGATGTTGGTATGTATAACCGACCCTCGTTTTTGATTTCAGCCATTTTGTTTATCGTGCTCTTGTTTGTACTATCGGCGTTTCTTGTCTTTTTCATCAAACTGGCATTTCTTGCTTTGGTGTTAGCGGCAGCGTATTATCTGTACGCTCGAGCAGCAGCGGCACGGGGACGCCGCCCGCGTTGGCCACATCGAGATGACCGCTGAGTCAAAACGGTTTACCTACTCATGAAATAAAAAAGGTTCAGACCACACATTGGTGGACTGAGCCTTTTTGTTTTAAAACAACCCATTTTCCTTCATGAACAACCAATATCTAAACTCCAGCAACAAAATAAACCTTCTGCATTGATCTGCGAAGGCTGAAATGCTATGATTTAAAAACGAGCCAAACCAAATTCAAAAAACCATAATACTACTTGTAAAAAGTGTACTATGGCTACTCCGAATTGTCAAGTACCCTTTTACAATCCATCTCATCCCATTCGAATAGGAGCGATTCCATGGGTATCACTGAACAAGACTGGCACGAAGAAAAGAGTCGCGTGCTGGATGTTACGAACCAAATTCAGGAACGAATCGAGCAATTGACAAATGAAGTTGGCAAAATCAAAAGCGATGTCATCGATATCCGCAAAAATTTTTGGGACGAAGTGACCATCAATATAGGGACTACAGAGGACATCATCGAGACCCATTTCAGCATTCGGCAACAAGCTGAAATCCTCTCGGAACGCGAACGGCGGTATCGTCATTCCGCAGCGACGCTCAAGCAATTAACCCGTCTGGTAGACGCTCCTTACTTCGGACGGATTGATTTTCAAGAACATGGCGAACAGGAGACTGAACAGATTTACATCGGCATCACATCGTTTAGAAATCAGGACGAGAACACATTTCTGGTCTATGACTGGCGTGCGCCGATAGCTAGCCTGTACTATGATCACATCCCAGGTCCTGCGACATTTCAGGCGCCCTTTGGCGAAGTGACAGGTGATATGTCATTGAAGCGACAATACGTCATCCGCAACAAGGACATCCAGCTGATGTTTGACAGCGGCGTGACCATTGGCGACGAGTTGCTCATGCAAGCGCTGAGTCGCCATTCGGACGCCCAAATGAAAAGCATTGTCGCCACCATTCAGCGTGAACAAAACCGGATTATCCGCAATGACCAAAGCAGAATGTTGATCGTCCAAGGGGCCGCAGGCAGCGGCAAGACATCGGCCGCCCTACAGCGCGTGGCCTATCTTCTATATAAGTATCGCAAAACCTTACAGGCGGACCAAATGGTCTTGTTTTCTCCCAACCCGATGTTCAACAGCTATGTCTCCACCGTGCTGCCCGAACTCGGTGAGGAAAATATGCAACAAACGACATTCCAGGAATATTTGGAGCACCGGCTTGGTGCTGAATTTCAAGTAGAGGATCCATTTGCGCAAATCGAATATATATTGACCGCCGTCGATACGCCGGACTATCAGGCGCGCATCAACGGCATTCAGTTTAAGGCTTCTACTGATTTTTTAAACATGGTTTCAACTTATAAAGAGGTTCTGGAACAGAGTGGAATGGTCTTTTATCCCGTCAAGTTTGAAAATGAGATCATCATCACCGCCGAGCAGATCAAAACACACTTCTACGATTTTGATCCGTCCATTCAGTTGATCAACCGCATCGAACTGATTTGCGAATGGTTGCTCAACACGTTGACCGACTTCGTCGAAAGCCAATTGGATACCGAATGGGTCGAAACAGAAATCGAACTGCTGGACGCGGATGAGTATGATCGCGCTTACAAAAAATTGCTTCGAACGCAAAAAGGCAAAGACATCACATTTGATGACTTTGAACAAGAAAAACAACTGTTATCCCGAATGGTGATACAAAAACGGCTTAAGCCCCTGCGTAAGTGGATCAAACAATTTGAATTCGTCGATGTCAAAGCGCTGTATACGCAGTTGTTCTCCGACCAACAGCTATTTACACGACTCATTGGCGACGCCGCACTGCCTGACGATTGGTCAATCATTTGCCAACAGACGATTGCGAGACTGGATGAAGCATCGCTTGCCTATGAAGATGCCACCCCATTTCTCTATTTGAAAGAAATCATGTTCGGCATGCGGACCAATACTGCAGTTCGCCACGTCTTTATCGATGAAGCGCAAGATTATTCGCCATTTCAGTTTGCCTTCTTAAAGCGACTGTTCCCGCGGGCCAAAATGACCGCGCTTGGCGACTTAAATCAGGCGATTTACGCACACATGTCATCTCTAGACAGACTGGACACCATGCCCTATCTGTATGGTCCAGAGCACAGTGAGACTATCCGCCTGACGCGAAGTTATCGGTCAACACGCGAAATTGTGGAATTTACACGCGGCATGATACCTGGCGGATCGGAAATCGAGCCGTTTAATCGACATGGCGACAAGCCACAGGTGACCGCAGTGGAAACCCGCGAGGCATTGCATAGTGGCATTGTCGCGGAGATTGAACAACTGAGTAAGGATGGATACAAATCCATCGCCATCATTTGCAAGACGGCCAGTGAGAGTGCGGACGCATATGCAGCGCTGCAAAAACAAATTCAGCTTCACCTGGTGACCAAATTCACACCCACCTTTGATAAACAGACACTGGTGATTCCAGCGTATCTCGCC
Source organism: Alicyclobacillus fodiniaquatilis (assembly GCF_042678105.1). Lineage (NCBI taxonomy): Bacteria > Bacillati > Bacillota > Bacilli > Caryophanales > Alicyclobacillaceae > Alicyclobacillus > Alicyclobacillus fodiniaquatilis. The sequence continues at coordinate 102,582 of NZ_JBHUCX010000024.1, read as the reverse complement.
AAAGGTGTAGAGTTTGACGCAGTCATCATTTACGATGGATCAACCAATCAATACCACCAAGCACATGAACGCAAATTGTTCTACACTGCGTGCACGAGGGCGATGCACCGCTTGCAAATATACACGCTAGGCGAGATGAGTCCGTTCATTCGCACTCAACCCAGCGACACCTTCACATACAACAAACTCGCCAATCCTTCATAAGGATATCGTTGGCACAATTGTAAGCCGTCCATGGGCCACCCAACAAAAAACGTGAGCGCACCCCAACAACCGAAGGGGTGCGCTCACGTTTTTCGTGCCTCAAACATTTGGTGCGAGTTAAACCAGCGCCTGTGAAGACGGATATTCGAGGCCCTCGCCAACCCATTCCGCCACTTTCCAGATGTCTCCGGCGCCCATCGTCAATATCAGATCTCCTGGTTGAACCATTCCCAGAAGGTATTTTACGATTTCATCTTTACTGGCAATATAACGCGTATGTTCATTGCTTTGGACGCGAATTTCCTGTGCTAACTTTTCCGCAGTCACGCCCTCAATCTGCGCTTCTCCAGCAGGAGAATATATGTCTGAAATAATCACTTCATCGGCATCCTTGAACGATTTCGCAAAAGCATCAAACAAAAAGTAAGTGCGAGTGTATCGCTGCGGTTGAAAAACGGCTACGATTCTGCGTTGCGTCGCTTTCGCCGCGGCGATGGTCGCACTGATCTCGGTTGGATGATGCGCATAATCGTCGATGATCAAGATGTCATTTTTCTCGGCAACGACTTGAAAGCGCCGTTTTGCGCCATGAAATTCGGCGAGCGCCATCGCGATTTGGGTAAACGTAAGCCCTGCTTCGCGTCCAACCACGTAGGCGGCAAGCGCGTTATGCACATTGTGTTGACCCGGAACAGGCAACATCAACCGACCGACGAATTCTCCATCCGCATAAATTTCAGAAACGCTCGTTCGATCCAGCAGTTGTACGTTTTTAGCCTGCACATCCGCATCATCGGCAAAACCGTACGTGATGACACGCGCCTCTGCCTCCGATTTCAATTCCCGCAAGTGCGGGTCATCCGCAGATAACACGGCCAATCCGTCTGCCGGGATCTGTTGAATAAACGTTCGATACGCATTGCGCAGATTTTCAAACTGACCGTCATAATGTTCGAGATGATCCGCTTCAATATTTGTGACGACAGCGATAGAGGGACGGTAGTGCAAAAATGAGCCATCCGATTCATCCGCTTCAGCTACGACAAAACGCCCGCCGCCCGCTTTCGCGTTGTCGCCAATGTTCGATACGACCCCGCCAATGACAAACGTTGGATCCAGATGATTTCGCTCCATCATATAAGCGATCATCGACGTGGTTGTCGTCTTTCCATGTGCACCGGTGACAGCTACCCCCACCCGATCCGCCATCAGGCGAGCGAGCATTTCGGAGCGATGGATCACGGGAATATTACACGCTTTGGCCTCGAGTAATTCCACGTTGTCCGCATGCACAGCAGTGCTGTGTACGACGATGTCAGCTCCATGCACTTGCTTTTTTTCATGCCCGTAAAACACTTGCGCTCCACGCGCGGCTAACCGCTCTGTCAGCTCTTGACAAGAAACATCAGATCCGGAGACCTGATAGCCCAAATCCAACATGACGCGAGCAATGGCGCTCATCCCGTAACCACCGATGCCTACAAAATGCACGTGTTCTGAACCGCGCACGCGCCTCACCGTCCTCATATCCAGTAGTTCATTTCCAGTTTTGAAATAGTTTCCCTCGCCTGCTCCACCATATACAGAGATCCCCAAATAACCAATGCGTCTGCTTCCCGAACTGCCACACTTGTCGCTTCATGAACGTTTTCAATCACGCGAACCGGCAAGTCGGGACGCAACATGTGGACAGACGCACGAATGTCTGCAGGATCTGCTCCACGTACATGATTGGGTCGACAAATGATCACATCTTTGGCATGTGGCAACATGCTCCGCAACATCGGTGTGACATCCTTGTCAGCCAACACACCTATCAACATACTCCATTCATTTTGGCTCCCCTGTGACACAGAAAAATCCGTCAACGCACGGGAAAGCTGAAATGCCGCGCCTGGATTGTGTGCACCATCGAGCACAACGGGACCACTTGCCCCTCTGAACACTTCAAACCGAAGCGGCCAGCGCACCGTTGGCAGCGCAGCGATGGCGCGCGCCCAATGGTCTGTCTCACGGTTGTCAATTTGAGTCTCCAACATCGCAAGTGCAACCGCGGCGTTGGCCAGTTGGTGACGGCCAAACAACGACAAGTTCACTTCAGCTGTATCCCGGTGCAAACCACGATAATACCCCGTCTGGGAGAGGCCTGTTTGGCCCGTGCGCACCAGTGAAAAGTCTCGCGTGAGACGCATCAACGGCGCGCCCTGTGTTTTTGCAACTTGCTCTATCATACGGTACGCTTCACCGTCTGCTCCGGTCACAACCGGAACCCCATGTTTGATGATACCTGCCTTGTCAAATGCAATATCAGTCAATGTGGGCCCCAAAATCTGGACGTGATCGTAAGAAACATTTGTAATGGCGGTGACACAGGGCGTGACCACGTTGGTGGCATCATAACGGCCGCCAAGCCCTGTCTCCCACACCACCACATCGACAGCGGCCGCTGCAAAGTACAAGAGCGCCATCACCGTCAGCACTTCAAACTCTGTGAGGGGATCTTCCCCCCCGTCAGCTTCCATCACATCACGCACACAAGCGGCATAGCGGGCGAATTCATCATCTTCGATGCGCTGTCCATCGATGGTCATGCGCCCATTAAATCCAGCCAACCCAGGTGACGTATAGACGCCGACCCGGGCTCCTGTGGCACGCAACATGGCGGAGAGCATCGCGCAGACGGAACCTTTGCCGTTGGTGCCTGCTACATGGTAAAAACGCAACCCCTTTTCTGGATTGCCCAAAGCCGCCAATACACGCGTCGTTCGTTCGAGGCCTGGTTTGATGCCAAACCGGCGCAATGTGGAAAACCAATCCTGCGTCTCCTCAATGTTCAAAGCTCACACCTACATTATGACAAGTCTTGTATCCGCGCCTGCACTGCAGCCAATTTCTGCTCGTAGTCTTCCATTTTTGACCGCTCTTTTGCCACGACATCCGCTGGTGCCTTGGCCACAAATCCGGCATTGCCGAGTTTCTTTTCAATCCGTTCGACTTCGCCCTTTAATCGCAGTGCTTCTTTGTTCAAGCGGCCAATCTCCGCTTCTATGTCAATCAAACCCGCCTGTGGAATGTGGATTTGCGCGCCGCTCACGATTTGGGTCACCGATTTTGCCGGCGCGTCGCCGCCGACCACGATGGTCAAAGCATCACTGTTGCAGAAACGGGCAATATCTTTTTGCACCGTCTCAAACAGCGTAGCAACATCTTCATTCTCACAATTGATCTGCATGGGAATCGGTTTGCTTGGCGCGACATGCAATTCCGCGCGCACGTTGCGCACCGCACGGATGGCATCCATGACCAAGTTCATCTGCGCAACAGCCGCTTCATCTGCCAAATCCGGCTCCGCTTCCGGCCAATTCGACAAAATCAGCGCTCCATTAGTGTTCGGCAACGCTTGCCAGATCTCCTCCGTGACAAACGGAATATACGGATGGAGCAATGTGATGAGCGACGTCAAGACGCGATGGAGCAACGTCTGCACCACAGCTTTGCGGGCTTCATCCTCGCCGTACAGCGCGATCTTGGAAAATTCGATATACCAATCGCAAAAGTCATCCCAGGCAAAGTCATACATTGCCCGAGCCGCTTCCCCATAATCATAGCTATCCAAGTGGTGCGTCACGGCCGCCACCGTCTCCGACAGGCGATGCAAAATCCATCTGTCCGCCACATCCAGTTGCGCCTTTGTCAACAGAGCCGGTGTGAAATCTGCCGGTAGATTCATTGCCACGAAACGCGAAGCATTCCATATCTTGTTGATAAAATTGCGCGCACCTTCAATTTTGTCCCAGGTAAACCGTTGATCGTTCCCAGGCGATGTGGATGTCGCCAGCATAAAGCGCAGTGCGTCCGCACCGTATTGGTCGATCACGGCAATGGGATCGACCCCATTCCCCTTGCTCTTCGACATCTTCTGCCCTTGCGCATCGCGAACCAACCCGTGTAATACAACGGTTTTAAACGGCATCTCATCCGTAAATTCGAGCCCCATAAAGACCATGCGCGCCACCCAGAAGCCCAAAATATCGTAGCCGGTCATCAGGGCGCTGGTCGGATAATAGCGTTTGAAATCTGCCGCTTCTGTATTTGGCCACTCCAGCGTCGAAAACGGCCACAGCGCGGAAGAGAACCAAGTATCGAGCACATCTTCATCCTGGCGAATCCGCTCGGATTGACAGTGGGAACAACGAACCAAGTCCGTTTTGGCGACGCTGATTTCACCACAATCGTCACAGTACCAAGCGGGAATGCGGTGGCCCCACCAAAGTTGGCGTGAAATACACCAATCGCGCATATCCTCCATCCAACGAGTGAAAGCTTTGCCAAAGCGGCTCGGCACAAACTGCAAATCCCCTCGGTTGAAACCATCCAGCGCGCGGGCCGCCAGCTTCTCCATGCGGACAAACCATTGATCAGACAGATACGGTTCCACTACGGTGTCGCAACGACTGCAGTGACCCACTGCGTGTTCAATTTGCTCTCTCTGCACGAGATACCCTTCGCTTTCCAGCGCGTTGGCGACTTGTGTGCGCCCTTCTTCCCGAGACAGACCGGCGAATGCGCCAGCCAGCGTATTGAGTCGGCCATCTGCATCAATGCACTGCAAATGCGGCAAATCGTGACGATTGCCGACCTCAAAGTCGTTGGGATCATGCGCAGGCGTGATCTTCAGGCAACCTGTGCCAAACTCCATATCGACATAATCATCCGCAATCACGGGAATGTCTCTATCAGTCAAAGGCAGACGCACTGTTTTGCCGATCATGTTTTGATAACGTTCATCATCGGGATGAACAGCGATGGCGACGTCGGCAAACATCGTTTCCGGCCGTGTCGTCGCAATGACCACTTCGCCCTCGCCATCTGCCAGCGGATAACGGACATGATAGAGTGTTCCAGCAACATCCTGGTGCTCCACTTCGATGTCAGAAAGCGCAGTGGCGCAGCGCGGACACCAGTTGATGATACGATTGCCGCGATAGATCAGCTGTTTTTCATATAGTCGGACAAACACTTCCCGTACGGCTTGAGATAACCCCTCGTCCATCGTAAAGCGCTGGCGCGACCAATCACATGACGCCCCCAATGCGCGAATTTGACTCGTGATGGCGTCGCCGTACTCCTCTTTCCACGCCCAAACGCGTTCGACGAACGCGTCGCGGCCGAGATCGTGACGAGATTTGCCCTCTGTCTCCTGAATCGCCTTTTCCACGCGCGCCTGTGTGGCAATCCCAGCGTGATCCGTCCCTGGCACCCATAAGGCGTCAAACCCATGCATACGCTTGTAGCGGATGGTGATGTCCTGCAATGTGTTGTCAAGGGCATGGCCAAGGTGCAGGACGCCTGTGACATTCGGCGGCGGCATCACAATGGCAAACGGTGGGCGCTCTGGGTGTTTGCCTGCTGTGAAATGTCCGTTTTTCTCCCAGTATTCATAAGTTCGCTTTTCCACCTGTTTGGGATCATATACAGTGGACAAGGTGCGCTGTTCTGGCTTGGTCATAAATACACCCTCCATTTTCTCTATGCCGCCGGTCTGTTGCATTCTGACACTCGGACTGTTTGGACTGACCGTGTCGCAGTCAATCCCAGTATCCTGTGCCGGAGAAAAGGCGGCAGGGATTGCGAAACGCCGACGTAAATCGGCACAAAAAAGAGCCCTCAGTCCTCAGGACGGAAGGCTCCGCGGTACCACCTGAATTTTTTAACAAGCCATCAGCTTGCCAAAACGCTCGACATCGATAACGGGATGACCCGGATAATCAGCTCAAGGACGACGTTCAGGCTGGTGAATGAGGCGCGTTTCAGCACTCCGCACCCTCTCTGGGCATTCACGTAAACCCTACTCTTTCCTGTCACAGCCGTTCAGACTTCAGTTTGATGTCATGTATAGTACGAAAATATTTCCGATGTTGTCAAGGGAACTGGCATTCTTCCAAATTCTTTTTGTGTGAAACCAGCTTGTCCACTACGGTTTAATTGCGTTTGCCACGTCCGCGCTTCTTTTTGACGCGGTGAACGCGCTGCTGAACCATTTCATGCGTCTCTTCTGTTGTCGCTTGTTTCTCGCGCCGCTTTTCATCGACTTGCCGGCGGCGTTTATCTGACCAAGCCGTGGTTCTCGCATAGATGACACAAAACAGAATGCCAATGAAACCAATCACCGCATTCTGTTGGATAAAGCTGCGCACGCCATAGTGCATTGACCCGGCATAGTCCAAGGTCAACTGGAAGATGAGATTGATGATATACGTTGCAAGAACCGCGATGAGCACATTCAACGTGCGGTGCTGTTTCGCGCGTTGCACAACCAAGAGAGCACTGACAAACATCGCGAACTCACCACTCATAATGAACGAGTAGTGCCCCTTGGATAGATAAAAAGCCACAATTTCCAATATGGCCAGGACAATCACGGTCACACTGCCAAACCGCCAATACCAGCCATGCCAAATCCCTTGCTGCGCCCTTCTCTCCATGCTTTTCCTCCAAACCTCCCACTGTGTTACAGGCAAGTGCGCATTCTCGCAAAACGTTGACACGCGCCTGTGCTCTTCATCTTAGCAAAATACAATCATGCTTGTCACAGGACAAATACCAACCAGGGTCTCTGGCATATACATGTACAGATGGCCTGGAAGGAGGTTCCGCAGTGGGCTTTTTCTACTCACTCCTGCGATTTGTCAAACTGCTTTTAGCACTTGCCATATTTCTTTTGTTCCTCCGCGCGATCCTATGGCCTAGTGCCCTCGACTTGCTCATTTTAATGCTCTTGTTTATCGTCTTTGTCGCCATGTTCATTGGTGGGCCCTAGCGCGCGATTTGCCCGGCATACATGACCACATCACATCTACGCTGGCACAACCATAGGGGCGACGAATACAGTGGATTCGTCGCCCCTATGAGGATGCTCGATTTCATGGCGTAGCTGCTTTGTCTTACAGCGACACGTGTGGCAACGAAAGCGGCGGCGTGATTGGAATCTGCAGCGCTTGCCCCGGTGTCACCTGACCGTCGAGCCAATTGTTGACACGCTGTAATTCCGTCGTGCTGCAACTGCACCTATCTGCGACCGCCTCAAGCGTCTCATCTTCCATCACCACGACGTAGCGCAGCGTATAGTGCGGTTCTGGGCCGTTAAAGTCGACAAACGACCACAGTTCACTCTTGGTTACAGACTCGGCTGACGTCGGCATTTCGTGACGGACCTCATCACTTGGCGCTTCCGCTTCTGATTCCTCTGTGTCTTCCGTCGCTACGGCGCCAGAAATGGTGAATTTCGGCATCCAGGATTCGTCACCGCGCAAATCGGCTGGCTGTTCATCCTCAACGGCGGTTTCTGCACCTAACGCATGTTCGTCGTCAATTTGATGCTCAAATTCGAACGAGGCAACCGGCGTTGTTTCCGACCGTTGCGCAGGCTCTGCAGCGAACGAGTTTGTTTCATTCTGCGCATCCTCTGTCTCCGACTGCGGAACGAAATATCTGTCCAGGTTGGCCAGCTCTTGACGAACTGTTTCTTTGGGCGATGTGGGCTGTGCCACAGCGGCTGACCTGTCATCCTGCTTGTCGTTCGACTCTCCATCCGCCCATCCATGCCCACCACGCGCCTCACTCACATTCTCCAATGCGTCGTTTGCTGCGACACGCCGCGCATCCTCTGTCGAATCGTGATGTGCTGAGCTTTCTTCTGTGGGTTTGCTGGGGTTCTGTTCATCGTCGTCCGGCACGCCGCGCCAGAGATCCTCTGTGGCGCCAACTGCGGTCAATTCCCGTTCGTCGCTCTGTGCGACAGGCTGATCTTGAATTTCACCGTTCTGTTCATCCATTTCCGCGGATTCCTCGCGGGTTTCCGTCGGTTGCGCCAGCGTCTCTTCAACAGCTTCCGCTGCTGGCGCTTCATTTTCAACGAACGCCACATCTACATTCGCTGCGCTGTCCTCCACTGTTTCATCGACAGCGTTGAAAAACAGATTCCCATCTTCTTGTGCGCCACAGCGAAAATGGTAGCCTTCATCCCCGACCAAACCGTGGATTTCAAGCACACCTTTGACGTTGAGCCACTTGTCGCCAACGACGTCGAGCGCCCACCCAGACAATCGGCTTTTTACGTTGACAATCCCGGTGCCCTGCGCCGAGATCGGCACACGTAAAATAAACGGCATCCGATGGTGGACATGTTCAACCGTATCTTCCGTCTCATCTTCTACGCCAAGCGAATACGACGTGTCAGCTGTCTGTTCCGGATTGCGCAAATAACCCGCAAATACGATTGCGCCTTCCAGTTCATAGGCCTCGCCATCCCGCTGAAACGACACCACTTCCGTCGTGACGGTTGCATCTTCCAATGTGTCGTTTTGGTTGACAGCCTCCATGAAAACCTCTTGATCAATCGGTAACCGGATCAGTGGGTCGCGACCTTGTTCCGACATTTGAGTCCCTCCCTCACACGGCAAGATTCCATCACCAATGTATGTACAACAAGGCACACATATGTCGAACAGGCGCGATTATCCCCGCCAATATAGGCAAAATAAAAATCAGTCCGCTGAACGCTCAGGCAAGCCGCACCCTTATTTCAATTCGGCAAACGCGCGTTCCATCGCATCCAACGTCGCGTTCAGTTCCGTTTCCGTGTGCACAGCCGACACGAAAGCCGATTCCATCGCTGACGGCGCGAATAGAACGCCCTTCGCCAACATGGAATGGAAAAACTGAACGTACAACTCCACGTTGCTGGTACAGACATCGGCGAAATCATAAACAGGGCCTTCGTGGAAAAACAAACCGTACATGCCACCGATGGCATGTCCATAGACAGGCAGTCCGCGCGCTTGACCTAGGCGCAGAAACTGTTCGACCACCTGATTCCCATACTGCTCCATGCGTTCGTACAATCCATCATTTGCCGCCTGTTCTAGCATATTGAGCGAAACCAGCCCAGCCGACATCGCCAACGGATTGCCAGATAACGTTCCACCTTGATATACAGGGCCGCTCGGCGCAATCATCTCCATCAAGTCGCGACGGCCACCGTATGCGCCAACCGGTAAGCCAGCGCCGATCACCTTGCCAAAAGTCGTCAAATCCGGTTGAATGCCAAATCGGCCCTGCGCGCCTGACAATCCGACGCGAAATCCCGTGATGACCTCGTCAAAAATCAACAACGCGTCGTACGATCTCGTCAGTTCTCGGACCGCCTGCAAATAACCGGGTCTCGGCAGTACACAGTTCATATTTCCGGCCACAGGCTCGACAATGACAGCTGCAATCTCCTCACCGCGCGTCAAGAATAAGTCGCGCAAGGCATCGATGTCGTTGTAAGGAATGGCAATGGTGCGCTCTGCAATCTCTTTCGGGACACCCGGGCTGTCAGGCAACCCCAGTGAAGCCACACCAGAACCTGCTTTCACCAAAAACTGATCTGCGTGACCATGATAGCAACCCACAAATTTGACCACGTACGACCGCTTTGTCGCTGCGCGTGCCAGGCGGATGGCGCTCATCGTCGCCTCTGTCCCGCTGTTCACCATGCGAACGACTTCAAGAGAAGGCAGCAATTGAATCACTTTTTGCGCCATCGCCGTCTCCAACTCTGTCGGCAGGCCGAAGCTCGTGCCACGTTCGGCTGCAGAGCGAATGGCTTGGACAATTTCAGGATGCGCATGGCCCCAAATGAGCGGCCCCCACGACATCAAGTAGTCGACATAGCGTTGACCATCTGTATCATATAAGTACGGTCCTTCACCGCGATCGGCAAAAATTGGCGTACTCCCTACGGATTTAAACGCGCGCACAGGGCTGTTGACCCCACCAGGCATCAATTGCAGCGCCTGCTCAAACGCCGCTGTTGCTTTCGGTCCTGCCATAGAATCGTGACGCTCCTTCCCCTACTGTGAAAATAAAGTCGGCACCTTGGCGCCGCGCTCAATATGTCCCCTTTGTTTCGGCCAACCAACGTGCAACGTCCGGGGCGTGATATGTCAAAATAAAATCCGCACCCGCGCGTTTGAACGACGTCATCATTTCCATCACAATCGATTTTTCATCGATCCAGCCTTGTGCCGCAGCCGCTTTGACCATGCTGTACTCTGCGCTGACGTTGTAGGTCGCCACAGGCACGTCAAACGACGTGCGCACCCGCTGGATGACATCCAAATAGGACAGCGCAGGTTTGACCATCAACATGTCTGCGCCTTCCTCGACATCCGATGCCGCCTCCCGCAGCCCTTCGCGCACATTTGCCGGATCCATCTGATATGTTTTCCGATCCCCAAAAGATGGCGCCGAGTGTGCGGCTTCACGGAACGGGCCATAGAATGCCGATGAATATTTGACGGCGTAAGAGAGAATCGCCACATCTGTCAATTCATGCGCATCCAGCGTCTCGCGAATGGCCTGTACACGCCCATCCATCATGTCGGATGGCGCTACGACATCTGCGCCAGCGGCAGCGTGTGACAACGCTGTTTTGGCGATCAGTTCAAGCGAAGCGTCATTGACGATTTTGCCATCGCGCACAAGGCCGCAATGGCCTGCTGGGTTGTACTGACACAGACAGACGTCCGTCATCACAATCAGCGCTGGATTTTCTTGTTTGGCCGCCCGCACCGCAGTCTGAACGACACCTTGTTCTGCGTAGGCAGAAGACGCTAAATCATCCTTTTCAGCCGGAATGCCAAATAAGATGATTCCTGGAATACCCAACTCGGATATGCGCACTATTTCACGGCGAAACTCGTCTATCCCGTAGTGGGAGACACCGGGCATCGCGCCGATCTCCGTCACGCCCTGCAGCCCTTCTTCAACAAACATCGGATAGATCAAATCTTGTACATCCACATTGGTTTCACGTACGAGCGCCCGCATATTTGCACTTGAACGCAAACGGCGGTGTCTTCGAAAAGTCATGTCCATCATCCTTTTTTTAAACGTCCATACAGTGCCGATACCGTCTCTATCAACGCCTCGTGCGTGATGGTAGATGGCACGGCCGCCACTGGCACATCTGCCGCGTTAAGCGCATTGGTCGTCGTTCTGCCAAAAGATATCACCTGATGCCGCTTTGCCGCCGCTAGATTCGCTAACCTGGGCAAGCTGGACAACAGCGCCTGTACACCTGACGGGCTAAATAGCAGCCAAATCACCTGTCTGCTTGTCCAATCCAGCTCCGGTAATGCTTGCGCTTTTGTGTCGTAGACGACCAAGGATTCGACGCGATGGCCAGCGTGCCTCAGTTTATCGGGCAATTCTGTGCGCGCTTTTGCGCCGCGAATAAAGAGAAACGTCTTGCCACCTCGCGGCCACAGTCCAATCATGGCATCGGCGAGATCGCCACCGTCCCGCACACCTGGAAACACGCGCGTCTTGCCACCAGCTTGTTGCACCGCTTGCGCCGTCGCTTCTCCTATACAATAGCAAACTGTCTGTGGCCATTGCCAATCCGGCATTTGCTTCTGTAAAGCGAGCATGACGCGCGCCGCTGGCGCCGACGTGATGATGACCCCATCTACAGCAGGCAAGCGGGACAGATGCTGCACAATTTCAGCAAATGGGCGCTCCACCGTTTCAATGATCGGACAGTGAAATGCGGGGATGGAGAGCTGACACAGCTGTGTCGTCAGTTCTCTTCCCCGCATCCCGGACTGCGTGACGACCACCTGCCAAGCAGGCACAGAAGCCGTTTTTTGCACATCCATATCAACGACCAGCAGGCAGGAATGCATCTGCGCCTTTTGCCAATAAGCCAGCAGCCACATCTTGCCCCAAGCGTTCTGCCTCACTGCCTGTCGCCTGATGCCACAAGATGTGGTTTGCATCCGCATCCGCGACCATCCCGGTTAACGTGATACATCCATCCGCATCCACTTCGGCATACCCAGCAATAGGCACCTGGCAACTGCCTTGCAGCGTGCGCAACAAAGCGCGTTCTGCAGTGGCCTGCAGCCGCGTAGGCGCGTGCGTCCAGGCCTCTAATTCTGTCACCAATTCCTGGTCTGTCTCCCGACATTCGATGGCCAAAATCCCTTGTCCAACTGCAGGAATGCAGCAAGTTGGCGATAGATACTCTGTAATTTCCGCCGCCCAGCCCATCCGGATGAGTCCAGCGGCCGCCAAAATAATCGCGTCAAATTCCCCTTCGCGCACGCGACGCAAGCGCGAATCGACATTGCCGCGCAGTGGTTCAATGCGCAGATCCGGTCGTTTTGCCTTCAACTGCGCCATACGCCGCAGACTGGATGTGCCGACAACGGCACCTTGTGGCAGTTCAACCAGCGTTTGACCCTGATGCGAAATCAGCGCATCCCGTGGATCTACACGCGCTGAAATCCCTGCCAAGCGTAAACCTGCGGCCAATTCAAACGGTACATCCTTGAGGCTGTGGACAGCGATATCCGCCGCCTCTGATGTCAATACCTCCTCGATCTCGGTGACAAACAGCCCCTTGCCCCCAACCTTGGACAATGTGACATCAAGAATTTTGTCGCCTTTAGTCGTGATCGGCACAATTTCAAAAGACCAATCCGACCGTCTTTTTTGTAATTCTGCGATGACCCAATTGGTCTGCGTCATCGCAAGCTGACTGCGCCGCGACGCAACGCGGATTTGCCGCATATGTATCCCTCTCTTTTTAGAACGCATCATGTGTTGGGGTGACGTCGCTGACAAACAGCAAATTGAACAGTGTCGCTGCGAAACAAATGACCTGATAGATCATCATATTGCGCGATCCACTCTTGTCACGCACGCGCAGGAACAAGTACACCCCGTACATCAGCCAAGTCAGAACCGTGACAATCGTTTTCTCGGAAAAAACCACCCACTCGTGGAGAACGAGTTTTCCCCAGACAAACCCCACGGCCATGGCCGCAAACAACAGAAAAAAACCGATGGACGTCAACACAAAACACAAATTGTCCAATCGCGCCAGCGATGGCAACAAAAGAAACCAACGGTTCCAGCGCTTATGTGTCAGGTTGTTGTGCTGCAGGATGTGCATCACAGCAAAAGCAAAACTGAAGGCAAAAGCGGTTTCGCTAAAGATCGCCAAAAGGACATGCAACAAAAGGAGATCCTGTTTCGGAAACCACTCTGCAGATTGCCCCCCAGGCTGATAACCTGCAAGCAAAAAAATAAAAAAACCAACGACGTTTGTAAAAAAAAGCACCAGACCAATTCGAAAAAAAGTGTCCAGCACAAGTGTCGTGATCAACAATATCCAAGCAATCAACAAGAGTAGATCCGAACGCGTATAGGCGGGGAACATGTGCATCATTTGAAACCGCGCAAGCAACAAACCTGTCACAGTCAAAAAAGCGACGAACAGCAACAAAAGCGCCATACGGTTTACACTCCGCCGGGAACTGGGTTGCAGCACGTCGCTGAAAAACAAAGTTAAACTGCCTGCATAGGCAATGACCGTCCAATCATAGAGCCAACGCGTCCAACCAAAATGCATCATCGCAAAACCGGATGTAACGCGCGCTTCTCATCTGTCGTGTCGTCTGGCAAGTTGCCGCGCAAGCGTTGAAACAGCTCGACAAGCGTTCCAGCCTTCTGGTTCGACGGCCTTCTTGTCAGGCATTTTTCCGCATCGGCGACGCCAGCAAGCACGGATTCATCGATACCAAACAGATAGGCGAACATCTCAACATACTCTGTGTCCCCAGTGGCAATGGCCAACTCTTTCACATTCTGAATCGGCTCCCGCAAAAGTTGATTGACAATACTCATCGTGTGCTTATTGAGGAGCTTTAAATCATGTTCACTCATATGTGGCATTTTATTTGCCAAGCTGTCCATCACATCATGCTGGATGGCTTGTCCTTTGCTGCGAAGCGCCGCAATCAAAGGCACGACTTCTTGTTCAGTCAACCAATCGGAAAATGCCCCCACCCCCGCTGCAATCATCTCTTCCACAATCGCCGCTTGGCGCTGACGCTCTTGGCGATTGGCTTCAATGACACCGGCGAGATCATCCACATCGTAGAGGTAGACGCCTGGTTGCCCGCTGATGACGGGATCAATATCGCGCGGCATCGCAATATCCACCATGACAACTGGACCCTTGCGGTGCTTTTTCAACGCTTTCTTCATTGTCGCAGCGGAAATGGTGAACCCTGGCGCGCCAGTCGCCGAGACAATCACATCCACGTCCGCGAGATGGGATGGAATCTCTTCAAGCGAGATGGCTGCAGCATTCTTCCCTTTGGTGATATCCACGGCGCGCTCCACAGTTCGGTTGGCCACCAGCACATGCTGGGTACCTTGCGCAACCAGGTGCTGCACCGCAAGTGCGCCCATATGACCTGCGCCAACCACCAGCGCCGTGCGCGTCGACATATCGCCAAGGATTTTGCCTGCCAGTTGAACTGCCGCATAACTCACAGATACGGGACTTTGTCCAACGCCCGTCTCCGTTTGCGCACGTTTGCCTGTGTGAATCACTTCGCGGAATAAGCGATTGAACATCGCTCCAGTGTTGCCTGCCTCAAAAGCGACTTGAAAAGCGGTGCGCATTTGGCCGAGAATCTGTGTCTCGCCGATGACCACGGAATCCAAACCGGAAGCCACGCGCATCGCGTGCGAGACCGCTTGTTCCCCTTGCAGCACATAGGTGCTCGCTTGCAAGGTTCGCTTTTCTATGTCGGAAATCTGCGCGAGCAACGTCAACAGATAATCCGATCCCGCGCGAACGCTACTGACAAGCGCGTATACTTCGGTGCGATTACAGGTTGACAAAACAACGCTCTCCATCACAGTGCGCGCCTGGCGTAACTGCGTCAACACATGCTCTAGCGCCGCCTCGCTCAAACTCACGCGCTCACGCAGTTCAACCGACGCGGTATGATGGTTCATGCCAACAACCATGATGTGCATTGTACTGCCCCCTTTCTTTGTCCACCCGAAATTATACCACTTGTCATTGCGTCAGACAGGCTGTAATTGTGACACCTCTATGGCAAAATCCTCTTTATACCACTTAAGGTTCTTCAATTGGTACTACATTGTCGAGATCCGCCTCTAGTATTGCCCAAATTTCTTCCAATCCTGTGCGTTTTTCAGCCGATACCGGCAAAATGCGCACATCTGTTTGCAACCCCTTGCGAATCTGGCGAACATGCGCGTCAATCTGCGACTTGCCAATCTTGTCCGCCTTTGTGGCGATGACAATCAAAGGCACATCCAGTGTACGCAACCCTGCATGTACTTCCACGTCATCCTTGGAAGGTGCGTGACGGATGTCGACGAGTTGCGCGATGCGCAACAGCGGTTCGCGATCGATGAGATAGCGGTCGATCATCGCCGCAAACTGCGCCCGCTCTTTTTTACTGACCGCAGCGTAACCGTAGCCAGGCAAATCAACAAAGCGAAATTGTTCATTGATTTGATAGAAATTGATCTGACGCGTCTTCCCAGGCTGGGCGGAGACGCGCGCGAGCGATTTACGGTTGAGCAGGCGATTGAGCAATGTCGATTTGCCGACATTGCTCCGCCCTAAAAACGCAAATTCAGGCAGTCCACCCGTAGGCCATTGGCTCGGGCGCACTGCGCTGATTTCAAATGTCGAACTGTGAATGATCACTGATGGGCTTCCTCCCCACCGAATTTTTCAGCAGAGAACATGCCTGTAAACCAGTCCTCATTGTGTAGTGGATGATTTTCATCCAAGGTGCCCTCCGGCCCCAAGGCCACTGCCAAAACGTCGTCCATGTGCGCGACAGGGATGAATTTGACATGTTCCTGCACGATTTCGGGAATATCCACGAGGTCTTTTTCGTTGCCCTTGGGCATGATGATGGTCGATATCCCCGCCCTGTGCGCGGCCAAGCTCTTTTCTTTCAACCCGCCAATTGGCAACACGCGCCCACGCAAGGTGACCTCACCAGTCATTGCCACATCCCGGTAGACAGGCCGATTTGTCAACGCTGAGGCAATCGCGGTGGCCATGGTGATGCCCGCCGATGGCCCATCCTTCGGAATGGCCCCTTCCGGAACATGGACATGAATGTCCACCTTCTCGTGAAAGTCAGCTGGAATCTGCAACTGCCGAGCGCGCGATCGCACATACGACAGCGCCGTCTGGGCGCTCTCCTTCATCACGTCGCCAAGTTGCCCTGTCAAGACCACCTTGCCTTTGCCAGGCACAATGGAAACCTCGATGGTCAACATGTCGCCGCCCATTTCCGTCCAAGCCAAGCCAGCAACCACACCAACCTGGTCTTCGACTTCCATCTGGCCAAACTCAAACTTGTGCGGCCCCAAAAACGTCTGCAGCATGTTTGATGTCACTGTAATTCGCTTCTGTTCGCCTGAAGCAATCATGCGCGCCGTCTTGCGGCAAACGGTCGCAATCACGCGCTCCAGTTGGCGAACGCCAGCTTCACGCGTATAGTGGCGGATGGCCTCTTGCAGCACCTCGTCGCTGATGCGCAGCCGATCCCCCTTCAAAGCATGCTTTTCCCGTTGGCGCGGCAACAAGTGCGCACGTGCAATATGCAACTTTTCGATCTCGGTGTAACCCGAAAGCGAAATCACTTCCATGCGATCCCGCAACGGCGCCGGAATTTGGTATAAGTTGTTCGCCGTCGTAATGAACATCACGTTTGAGAGATCAAACGGGATTTCAATATAGTGATCGGAAAATGTGTTGTTTTGCTCTGGATCTAGCACTTCCAACATGGCGGATGCAGGATCCCCACGAAAATCGCTGGCCATTTTATCGATCTCATCGAGCAAAAAGACCGGATTGCTCACATCAGCCTGCTTCATCCCCTGAATGATTCTGCCAGGCATCGCGCCGATATAAGTCCGTCTGTGCCCGCGAATTTCCGCCTCATCGCGCACACCGCCAAGCGATGCCCGGACGAAAGGCCGTTTCAGTGATTTGGCGATGGAGCGCGCCAGCGATGTCTTCCCGACACCAGGCGGGCCAGTCAAGCAAATCACAGGGCCAGCTTGTTTATCCACCAATTTTTGCACCGCGATAAATTCGAGGATACGCTCTTTGATCTTTTCAAGCCCATAGTGTTCCTCGTTCAATATCCGCTCTGCACGGGCTAAATCAACGACCGCTTTGCCCTCTTGCACCCATGGCAGACAAAGCAGCCAGTCGATGTAAGTGCGTGCCACTGTGCCCTCTGCTGAAGAGGCAGGGATGCGCTCAAGTCGATTGATTTCCTTTTCGATCTTTTCGTACACATTCGTCGGGAACTGCTTCTCGGCGAGTTTCGCTCGCAGTTCTTCAATTTCCGCCGTGCGCCCTTCACGGTCACCCAACTCGCGTTGAATGGCCTTCATCTGTTCACGCAAATAGTATTCCTTTTGCGTTTTCTCCATCTGCTTACGCACACGCTGATGAATTTTGCGTTCAAGCTCCAGCACTTCGCGCTCATCCGAAAGAATCTGGAGCAACCGCTCCAAACGCAGTTCAATGTCAAACGCCTCGAGAATGTCTTGCTTTTCTTTCACTTTTAACGGTAACTGCGACGCGACCAGATCTGCAAATCGCCCAGGATGGTCGATATCCACCACCGCCGCATATGCTTCTTGATCCAACTTGCGAGAGAGTTTGACATACTGCTCAAACTGCTGTGCGACAGAGCGAATCATCGCCTGCATCTCGGCAGTTGTTCGCACTGAGTCAGGTTCGTTGTGCAACTCCACATTTACTTTAAAATAATCATCCGTCTCGACAAACGAGTCGATTTGCGCACGCGACAAACCTTCGACGACTACGCGGATGGTCCCATTTGGCAACTTCGACATCTGCTTCACGCGAGCCAATGTTCCTACACGAAATAGATCTTCAGCTTTCGGTTCGTCAATTTGCCCATCCTCTTGTGAAGCCAGCACGATGAAATTATCATCCACCATCGCCTGCTCCAATGCGTTGACAGACTTCGGACGACCAACATCAAAGTGTAGCACCATTGAGGGATAGACGAGCAAACCGCGCAGGGGCAACAGTGGATAAGTGCCACGGCGCGACAATGTTTCGCTTTGTTCGATTGCCATCTTCCCACCTCCGATTTCACACGCTCCTTGCGGATTGGCCTTTATTGTACAAAATGAAGAAACCGAAGTCTAATTTTCACACACATCAACTTCGATTTTGCCAAAATAGACGTCCGAATTCAGCAACTTGTTTACTGGGCAGATGTCAGACCGCCATCTACCGCCGGTGCCGATACATCAGGACGATATGCAAGGCGACCATCGTCAAGACCACCGACAATGGCCAGACGTAGCGCATCTTCCAAGCGTTCGACAGGCACAACCTTCACCCCGTCGAGGTGGTGAAACGTCTCTTGCCAGTTGTCTTTCGGAATGAGCACCACAGTCGCTCCCGCTTCGTGCGCTGCATCCACCTTAGCCGGCACACCACCGACTGGACGAATCAAGCCACGGATTGAGAGTTCCCCCGTCATGGCAATCGTATTCAAAACGGGGCGGCCTGTAACGGCTGAGTAGATGGCAACTGCCATCGAAATGCCAGCGCTCGGGCCATCCACAGGCATCCCGCCTGGAAAGTTGATATGCAAGTCGTAATTGGCACAGTCAACGTGCAGCACACGCTTTAACGTGGTCAATACGTTGTCCAGCGACCCCTTGGCCATGCTCTTGCGCCGCGTACTCCGCTCACGGCTGCCAATCGTCTCCTCTTCTACAAGGCCAGTGACCATGATTTTACCCTTGCCAGGAGCGACCGCTTCAGCCGTCACTTCAATTTCCAACAAGATGCCCTGTTGTGGACCGAACACAGCCAAACCATTGACAACGCCAACCTGAGATTGTTCGGATATTTTTCGATCCGGTCGTGGACTGATATGACTGAATTGAATGACCCACTGGACATCCTCTAGCGAAATTTCGTTGCGCCCATCGGACAACGCCACACTGCCGGCCATTTGCACAATATTGACCGCATCGCGACCGTTGGTGGCATATTGCGTCACTTCTTCAATCACATTTTCCGCCATGGGCATCCCCAATTTATTGCCTGCCCCGATGACCACCTGAGCGATTTCCGCCTGCGACAGAGATTTAAAGTAGATCTCCACGCAGCGGGATCGAAGCGCTGGTGGCAACTCTTCGGGTGAACGGGTAGTTGCCCCGACCAAGCGAAAATCAGCCGGCAAACCGTTTTGGAAAATATCGTGAATATGCACCGGGATATGCGTATCCTCGCTGCTGTAATACGCGCTTTCAAGAAACACTTTGCGATCCTCAAGAACCTTCAACAGCTTATTCAGTTGAATTGGATGTAACTCTCCAATTTCGTCGATGAACAACATGCCACCGTGCGATTTTGTCACTGCCCCTGGCTTCGGTTGCGGAATGCCCGCTACACCCATCGCGCCAGCGCCTTGGTAAATCGGGTCATGTACTGCCCCAATCAATGGATCTGCAATGCCCCGTTCATCAAAGCGCGCCGTGGTCGCGTCAAGCTCCACAAATTTCGCATCACTGCGAAATGGCGAAGACGTGTTCTTTTTCGCTTCCTCCATGATGACTCGCGCTGCGGCCGTCTTGCCTACACCAGGTGGTCCATAGACAATCACGTGTTGTGGATTGGAGCCGCACAACGCCGCTCGAAGCGCACGAATCGCGTCCTTCTGCCCGATGATATCCGTGATGACCGCTGGACGCGTCCTTTCGGCCAGCGGGACGGTCAGTGAAATAGACCGCATTCTACGAAGCTTTTCCAACTCTTTTTTAGATTCCCGTTCAATTGCATGTTTGTTGTGATTTTGCGTCCTTAACAAATTCCAAAAATACATCCCGATCACGATGCCAAAGAAGATCTGGATGGCCGCAAGGATCCCAGCAGTCATATATGTCCCTCCCCAATACAATCGACGAAACAATATGACCAGTATTTCCTTGCACACCCCTACATAAACCAAAAACGGCGCCCTTTGGACGCCGCTTTGCCAATCTTTTTTACTTATCCGAGCAACAAGACCTCAAGCTGTTTCTTCCGATTTGCGCGTAAACGGAATGGAACTGCCATCCTTTTTGAGCACGATGGGCGTATCTTCCCGCAGTGCAGCCTCTTTGGTGATGATACACTTTTGAATATCATCCCGTGACGGCAATTCGTACATGACATCCAACATGATGGACTCAATAATCGCGCGCAGTCCA
Source organism: Alicyclobacillus fodiniaquatilis (assembly GCF_042678105.1). Classification (NCBI taxonomy): domain Bacteria; kingdom Bacillati; phylum Bacillota; class Bacilli; order Caryophanales; family Alicyclobacillaceae; genus Alicyclobacillus; species Alicyclobacillus fodiniaquatilis. Next base: position 82,221 of record NZ_JBHUCX010000024.1, on the reverse strand, counting down.
CGAGCACCAGTGCCCCTGCGAATGGCTTCTGTCGCAATGCTCGAAAGCGCATCCTCATGGAATTCCAACACGACATTGTCCATATCCAGCAACTTTTGGAATTGCTTGACCAAGGCATTCTTGGGTTCTGTCAGAATCTGTTTCAAAGCCGCTTCATCCAATGCGTCCAATGTCGTCACCACTGGAAGACGTCCAATGAACTCCGGAATCAAGCCGAACTTCAACAGATCTTCAGGGAGCGCTTTGTGCATGATGCCGATGTCTTTCGCATCCTGCCCCGCAATGGCGCTGCCAAAACCGATGACCTTGCTGCCAAGACGACGTTTGATAATCGGTTCAATCCCGTCAAAAGCGCCGCCGCAAATGAACAATACATTTGTGGTGTCAATTTGAATAAATTCTTGATGCGGATGCTTGCGGCCCCCCTGCGGCGGTACACTAGCCACCGTGCCTTCAAGAATTTTGAGCAACGCTTGCTGCACGCCTTCACCAGAAACGTCGCGTGTGATGGACGGATTTTCCGACTTACGCGCAATTTTATCGATTTCATCGATGTAAATAATGCCGCGTTCGGCCTTTTCGATGTCGTAATCCGCTGACTGAATGAGCTTCAGCAAAATGTTTTCGACATCTTCGCCAACATAACCAGCCTCAGTCAAAGACGTCGCATCTGCAATCGCAAAAGGAACGTTCAAAATCTTCGCCAGTGTTTGCGCAAGCAACGTCTTACCGCTACCCGTCGGCCCAATCAGCAGAATGTTACTTTTTGCAAGTTCAATATCTTCACTTTTTTGCGTTCCAGCATTAATTCGCTTGTAGTGATTGTACACCGCAACAGACAACGACCGTTTCGCCTGTTCCTGCCCAATCACATATTGATCTAAAATGGATTTGATTTCTGTTGGTTTAGGTACATCCTTGAGTTCGAAATCCTCTTCCTCACCCAACTGTTCCTCAACAATTTCGTTACACAATTCAATACATTCATCACAGATGTATACGCCGGGACCGGCAACCAACTTGCGCACTTGCTCCTGTGTCTTACCACAGAAGGAGCACTTCAGTTGACCCTTTTCCTCGTTAAACTTGAACATGAAATGTTCCCTCCCCAAGAATGAGGTTACCACGACTTTGAGTTCTAGACAAAACGACCGTCCAAAGCGACTCCTCGTATTCCTTGAACCATCACACTTGCAGGGACCCTTTTGCCAATACCTCGTCAATCAGTCCATACTCTGCTGCCGCAGCGGCTGATAAAAAGTTATCGCGATCCGTATCACGTTCAATACGCTCTAGGGGTTGCCCTGTCCTCTCAGCTAAAATCTGGTTCAATTTAAACTTGGTCTTCAGCATCCAGTCGGCATGAATCTGAATATCAGATGCTTGCCCCTCGACACCACCAAGCGGTTGATGAATCATAATCTCAGCGTTCGGCAGTGCATACCGTTTTCCCTTCTCACCAGCAGCCAACAAAAATGCGCCCATGCTCGCAGCCATCCCCACGCACATCGTGGATACGGCTGGACGAATATGTTGCATGGTATCATATATGGCTAGTCCTGCGGTTACAGAACCTCCAGGACTGTTGATGTACAACTGGACATCTTTGTCTGGATCATCCGCGGCAAGAAAAAGCAGTTGCGCAATAATCGCATTTGCAACATTGTCGTCAATTGCGGTTCCAAGCAAAACAATTCGGTCCTTGAGCAGACGCGAATAAATGTCATAAGAACGCTCACCGCGACTGGTTTGTTCAATCACATATGGCACAAGACTCACACTGCCGCCCCCCATCAACCATCAAGGTATACCTCTGTGTGTGACAAGACAAGGTGACATGTCACCTTGTCTTGTCACACACATCATTCGGTTTTTACAGTGTACCGCTTTTTAAGCCAGTTTGCTATTTTGTACGAGCAATTCAATCGTTTTACGCGTTGCCAAATCATGCTTGAACGACTCTAAATTCGGGTCGCGAACGCCCATCAGCTCACGAACTTTATCCAACTCCAGACCTGTGTTGGCAGCCACTTTTTCAAGTTCTGCATTCAGGTCATCGTCGTTCACAGTCACGCCTTCAGCCTCTGTGATGGCTTCAAGCACCAAACTTGTCCGAACGCTCTTTTCTGCCGCCTCACGGAACTGATTGCGCATTTCCTCCATGCTTGTGCCGGTAAACTCAAGATAAGCGTCAAACGGAATCTGCTGCATCTGTAACTGTTGTGAGAAAGAATTGAGCTGATGATCAATTTCATGCTCCACCATTACGCTCGGCACGTCAATGGTAGCATTTTCCGTGACCTTTGAGACCACTTCGTCTTCAATAAACCGCTTGTGATCCTGCTCGGCACGTTCTTCCAGGCGTTTTTTCAAATCAGCTTTGTATTCATCCACGGTCTCGAAATCGCTAATTTCCTGCACGAACTCATCGTCCAATTCACGGAGCACTTTCCGCTTGATATCGTGCAACACGACATGGAACTTAGCCGCTTTATCTTGCAATGACTTTACGTGGTAATCCTCTGGGAAAGTCACTTCGATATCGCGCGATTCTCCTGTTTTCAGACCAATCAACTGATCTTCGAAGCCGCCGATGAACGTGCCAGATCCGATTTCCAATTGGAAGTTTTCAGCTTCTCCGCCTTCAAACGGTTCATCATCCACAGTTCCGCGGAAATCAATGCTCACTGTGTCCCCGTTTTCAATGGCGCCATCTTCCACAACTTCGATTTCAGCATGGCTTTTGAGCACCTGCTCAATTTCTTGGTCGATGGTCTCATCGGTGACATCGAATGACTTATCTTGAATTTCGATACCCTTGTACTCGCCCAATGTCACTTCCGGTTTCACCGTGACAGTCGCTTTAAAAATGAACGGCTTTCCTTGTTCTAGCTGAACGACATCCACACTTGGACGATCCACCGGTTCAATTCCAGCTTCCTCCACAGCTTCTTGATAAGCTTGTGGCAAAAGCAAATCAACCGCGTCTTGGTACAGTGCTTCCACACCAAACTTCGCTTCAAAAATCCGGCGCGGTACTTTGCCTTTGCGGAACCCTGGAATATTTACATTTTTACTCACCTTTTTGAAAGCATCGTTCAATGCGTTGGCAAATCGGTCACTTGCGACCTCTACTTCCAATACGCCAACGTTGACCTCTGTCTTCTCCCACTTTGCTGTCATGAAAAAACGTCCTCCTAACAGTCAATGATCTGCGCATAAGCAAACCACAATCTTCAAATCGCCAACAATATCCTTATATAGCCCGGCTCATGAGGACTGATATAAAGCAGACCCCGCCCCACAGCGCGAGCCTATGTATCGCAAGCTGATGCCCAATCTGCGAAGTGAGCATCCCAGCGTGGGATGCTCACGAAATTGCCAGCGTGGCGTCCCAGAAGGGGCTCAAACCCCTGACCCACAGCTCACTTTAGAAGGCCGATAAAGCCACGTGGCAAGAGTAACCCAATTGGCGTAAATCCCCCGGTTTTATAGGGGTTTGCGATTTTTGATTATCCATTACTTATCATCTTTTGTCAACCGTATTCAGTCTTTGTGCCCGTATCGTTCCCAAGCGATAAGATGCAGATGCATGTCTATACTGATATCTCCAAAGCCGAGTTTCCTGGCGTCGCGCCATCTGCAATACAGGCAATTGATTACTTGGGCAATTGAAAAGGCAATGTGCTTACAACGACTTCACGGTGTCTCAACATCCACGCCCGTATCAGTAACGACGACTGATTATGCAGAATTTGGTGCCACCATTTTTTAGGGATGAATTGACCGATCAACAGTTGGATATGATCAGGTTTCCCGTTTTCATAATTCTCCAGTCTCTTGATAAAGCGAGACAGCGGGATAAGCAGCGAGCGATACTCGCTCTTCACAGTGACTAGGCGACATGGCGCTCCCCACTCCGCCCACTTCTTTTCCATCAGTTCAATAGACTCATCATCAAATCCGATATATAGCGCTACCACATCGGTTGTCGTACTCAAGGCAAAAGATACCGTTTGTCGAACAATCTGGTGGACACTTGACACAAGTACAATCGAAATGACGCGATGCTTCAACGGCGGTGAATGTTCGATATCAATTCGAAGGGCATCTGCCACGTCGTTGTAGTGCTTGCGAATTCGCATCGCCAGAAAGACCAAAATCGGCAGAATGACAAGAACGATCCACGCTCCGCTTGTAAACTTTGTCACAGCAACCACGACGGATACCACCGCGGTTACGATCGCGCCGATCAGATTGATAACCGCCTTCACTTTCCAACCGCGCCCCTTGACCTTCGTCCAACGCCGTGTAAGGCCGAGTTGAGCAATCGTAAATGCAAGAAATACGCCAATAGAGTACAAGGGAATCAGGGCGTTTGTCTGAGCGCTAAAAACCTCTACTAAAAGGATGGACAATGCAGCCAGCACAATCATGCCATTCGAGTAGCCTAGTCTGTCTCCTCGTATGACCAATGCCCGTGGCAGAAAACCGTCGGCCGCAACGAGCGCTGAAAGCTGTGGAAAACCTGTAAATGTGGAGTTTGCGGCCAAGATTAAAACAAGGAACGTGGCCCATATGATGACTTGATAGATAATGCCGTGTCCGAAGTATATCAAAAGCAGTTGCGAAAGCATGGTGTTATTCTGACTGACAGAGACACCCTGTACGTATAAACTGTATGAATAACCAAGCAGTGTGACTGACGTCACAATCCCTAAAGACACGTAGGCTTTTATGGCGCCTGATTTTGATTCGCGGAAAATGGGAACAGCATTCGAAATCGTTTCTATACCTGTCAACGACGAACAGGCCGAACTGAATGCCTTTAGGAGAAGCAACAGCGTCAGCCCTTGAGGGATCGTTCCCCACGTGGGCGTGTGTGTTTGTACAAACCCATGCTTCAATTCATTCGCAAAACCCGTTCCGACCAAAAACAACATGCATACCATAAAGAAGATGGTTGGCGCGGAAAAGATTTTTGCAGATTCGCTCACGCCACGCAGATTGACAAAAAGTATAATCAGTACACAGAGCACCGAAAGAGATGTTTCATGCGGAGCTAAAGCTGGGTACGACGATGCCATCGTCTGAATGCCAGATGAAACCGACACTGCTACGGTTAAAACATAGTCGATGAGCAGCGCGCTTGCAGCAATCAAGCCAACCCATTTGCCCTTAAAGTTATCCTTTGCGATAGCATAGGCGCCACCGCCACTCGGATAGGCAATGACACCCATGATATAAGACGTGATGAGAATGACCAACAACAGAACGGTCGAAGCCGTGATGGGCACAATCATCCATTTCACACCAGGCCCAAGCTTGCTTAATTCCGTAATGCCAGCCTCAGGACCGTACGCGACGGACGAGTACAAATCGGCGGCAAGAATGGGCAACGCAATTCCCCAAAACAACTTCATATGCGATTGGTTCAATTCTCTGGTTCGCAATGGTCTGCCAATCAAGAGTCGCTTTACGTTTCCAAAATTGAATAATGCAAACATCACGGCGACAACAGCCAAACTAATGAGCACGGGGTGCACCCAGGGGATGTCTTTTGTCATTTTTATCTATAACCTCCATTAACTCCTTCTTGATTATTCGTCTCTAGGTTTTTGTTATACATAAAAATGCATAGGAAGCACCCCTCCTGCAACGCCGACGAAGTTAGCTGACGGGTTCGGGTGGCAGTATCACCCGTCCATTTGGATTCACCCCATAATACGTGGTTCCTCCGCTCCCATAGCGGGATTAGGCGTATATCAAATCAACATAGATATTTTACTCCCGTTGTAGAGGATATCAACATGGACGGTTTTTGCGACCTTCATTTACTTAGCGCATTTGGAGCGTGATCGAACCTAGCGTCGTGTGGGAATGAATTTAAGATAGGTGGTTGAGGGTGTTTCGCAAAAAACGACTACAAGATACTCGTTTTTGGTAACGGTTACAAAATTGATGTTCACAATGCAAGCGATTTACACGGAGAAAAGTTCACATTGCAAGCGTTTCACTCCCAACCGCTGTTGGTTGCACAGCCATATACTGTAGTCAACAAGAAGAAAGAGGTGCTGTACCATGCAACCATTCGATACGAAAGCAATGCAATTCGTATACCAAGCTCGGCTAGAATTGGCCGCAAACAATCGCCGTGGTTTTGGGATTGTGAAACCGGCAAACACAAACAACTTTTTCCGCAAGCTGTGGAAGACAATCACTGAACCAAACTCACGAGTCGAAACCAACCGCAAGTTCGGAAAGAAGTCAATTTCCTGATGTAGGGAATTGGCTTCTTTCTTTTTTACGCTTGCACATTTACCTCTACCCTGCTTCACCTCCTATATACGTCACTCCAATCGTGAGAATAAGATCGGCACTTTGGTGCCGTGCCATCCGCAATGCCTTGATTGACTGGCATTTTCATGATTCTGCTTGTGCAGGACGCATCACGCATGGCGGTCTGCAAAAAGCATGCCGCTTTTATTCTGCTTGCACTTATCCATTCAGTTCATTTTTCCGAATCACTACTGAGCGGTCGCTGTTTAAATTCCACCTTTGCACTGGTGTACATGCCCGTACAAGCCTTTTGAAATCCACATAAGATGTGGCATCAAATAAAAAGAGGTGAAAACAGATGACCGCTTTACTTGATGCTCGTACCTCCCAAAACGCCAGCACTGCGGGTTCTATCGCCGTCCCTATCCTTGTAATTGATACACCACAACTATTCGGTCAAGTCGGGTTGAATCTGTACAATGCGCCAACAGACAGCACAATTGACGTACAATTTTCAGGAGTCATTGCGGTACAACTCCCTCTTGCGCTCGTCGCCATCACCATCACAGTTGTCCGTGGAACATTGTCAACTGATCCAGTCGTATTCTCGCAGAGTTCCACATTTGATCTATCCGTCTTGGCGCCGCAAGATATTGCTTTCAGCGGTTCGGATTTCAATGTACCTCACGTTGCCAACCAGCCGTATACCGCATTTATATCCTCAAACCTGCTGGGTACCATTCGTGTAGGTCCTGAAAGTTTCAATGCATCAGCTTACACGTCGTAAATCGTTAGATGAGGTATGGAGCAATTCCATACCTCATCTAAACAGTCCAGGACAAAACCCATCGATTCTGAAGTGGATGATTCGACGTGCTGACACCTCCGCAAATTCCTTGATATTTCACCACTGCAAAAAACGGATCCAACATTGCCGCTCCAGCGACCAAACGCTGATATAGCGATACCACTGACGACATCCCCCATCACAGTCATTGGGCATACAATACTGGCCACACGCCCTAAAATTTCGATCCCGCCCCTCTCTTTCAGCATGAGTACCCAAGGATGTCATCATCAGGGCATTAGCCGTCTCAGGATTGATCGCGCCTTCATATCTTACGTTGAGGATATACGAGGGGAGGGCGTTTTCATGGATGGACTACTTGGTGGATACACACGCTGGGCAATCGTGTTCTTGATCATTTTCGTGCTGTTCTTCTTGCTTGTGCCAGCTGTTGGTTATGGTGCAGCTACCAGCTGTAGCTGTGCAGGTGGAGTCGGATACTAATTAAAATAGGCCCTCACTACCCAGGTGAGGGCTGAGTTTTTTTGACGTGTAAAGGATGTAAACAAGTCTGGATGCCAGAGGAATGCGCCCGGGAATACCAATCTGCGCAGTAAGTTTGGTAACCAGGTGCATCACTTTTCGCATTGGAATCGATTATCCCCACGCGTCAACTCGATCAATTGCAAGTCCTAAAATGTGGCGCGATCCTCAATCCAATTCGAATCAATAAATGGAATAAATATAAAAATTATATATCAAGATAACATATTGGAACTTAGAGACAATAGCCGTCTCAGGATTGATCGGGTCTCCATATGTTACATCCATGACATATCGAGAGGAGGGCATTTTCATGGGAGCGTTTGGAGGATATACGCAATGGGCAGTTGTGTTCTTGATCATCTTCGTGCTCTTCATTTTGCTCGTGCCTTATGCAGGCGGTTATGGTGCAGCTACCAGCTGTGCGTGAGCAGGCGGCGGATACTAAATAAAAATGCGCCCTCACCTTCATGGTGAGGGTATTGAGTTGGATTTAGCGCCGTCATTACTGTACAGATACCATCTCCAAGTAATCATTGCCAAGCAGTGATGGCACTTCTTCAAATAAACAAAGAAAAGAGCTCCTCGAAAAGTACCGAGAAGCTTGATACGATGGGTATCTCTCTTGGCGTCCCAGGAGGGGCTCGAACCCCCGACCCACAGCTTAGAAGGCTGTTGCTCTATCCAACTGAGCTACTGAGACAAATGGAGCGGGTGATGGGAATCGAACCCACGCTATCAGCTTGGAAGGCTGAAGTTCTACCATTGAACTACACCCGCATTCAACCACATTTGACAGTGTAGACGAAAGTTCGCCGAATATCAAGACTGTATATATCGTTCATTTTGTAATGGAAGTAACGAAGCTAGAGAGCGTTCTTCCATCGGTGGTCTGATGATCGACCTTACAGACAACTTTTCCTGCTTGCACATCCACGGTTAACACTGCATAAGTACACACTTTAAACCCGCCTCGTGATGCGGACAAACTCCCAGGATTGATGAGCAGCACACCGTCTACTTCCTTCACCATTGCAATATGTGTATGACCATATACCGCAATCGTTGCGCCTATTTCCCGAGCGCGGGCGGCAAGCGCATCCAACGAAGAATTGACGCCTAGACGATGGCCATGCGTGAGATAGATCCGTACCCCAGCATCAACCACCCGTTCTATTGGGTAGGTTGATGTAGGGACATCACAGTTGCCTGCCACACCCTGAACAGGCACATCCACCTGCTTCGCCAACCAAATCGCATCAACAGTCTCATCACCAGCATGCAAAAACAAATCCACATCAGGGGACAAAAGCGCCGCAGCATGAAGTTCATGCTGCAACAGGTGCGTATCACTGACAATACACAGTTTCAAAGCGAAACAATTCCTTTCCAGCCCTCAACGAGACGATGGACTGCCCTTGCACGATGTGAATATGCTGCTTTTTCCGCAGGCGTCATTTCACCAAATGTCAAAGTGCTGCCTTCTGGGACAAACAGTGGATCATAACCAAAGCCAGCTTGTCCATGCACAGTGTCTTTTATGGTTCCTTGGACGACCCCTTCGACAGTGAGGAGCACTTCTCCGCGACAGCACAGAGACAACGCGCAGACAAACTCTGCCACTGCGCTTTTTACACCACATTCGTGCAACCGCGCAATTAACTTGTCATTGTTTGCTTTATCATCCCCATGCCGCCCAGCATAGCGGGCCGAATATACACCAGGCTCGCCGTTCAACAAAGGGACGCGCACTCCCGAGTCATCCGCAAGGACGAGATCCGGCAGCAGTTTTGAATAAAAAAGCGCCTTTTGCTCAGCATTGGCCACAAACGTGACACCTGTTTCGGGAGATTCGGCAATTTCATCCGGCAAGAAGTCCAAGTCGAGATCTGGAACTTGGAGTAAATGACGAAATTCTTCTGCTTTGTGCCGATTGTGCGTTGCAATCACGACTTTGGGCATATGCAGCACACGCCCCCTTCTCTTTCAGATAGGCTGTTTTCATCAGCCAAATCACGTAAAGCTACTGGTGCAAGAAATTCAAGATGAGCTATTGCACGATGACACGTTGAATCTGCTGGCGGGATGACAGAGGTAATGTGACTTGTGTCACAGCCTCCGCCTTGACAGATGCTGAAAACCAGTTTGCCAAAGCCAACCGCATTTTGCTGCCGTCTCCTGTTGTGAAATACGTATGCGTTGGCATCGCCAAGGAGCGATTTTGCATCTCCCGCGCCGCCAGCATCGACTCCACAGCGGAAGCCGTCGCATCGGCCGAAGAAATCACCGACACCGCAGGTCCCATCGCACGACGAATGACCCCGGCAAGCAAGGGGTAATGTGTGCATCCCAAAACCAGTGTATCAATCTCGGTGCTTTTAAACACTTCCAGCGATGTGCGAACCGTATGCTCCACAACCGCGCCGTCAAAAAGCCCTTGTTCGACCAGCGGCACAAAAGCTGGACAAGCGTGTTCGTAAACCTCAATGTCTGGCGCCAGTTCCCGAATCGCCGTCTGATACGCGTGACTGCCAATGGTCACGCTCGTGCCGATCACGCCGATTTTCCCGGATTGGGACGCCGTAACCGCCGCGTGCGCCCCCGGCTTGATGACGCCGAGAACAGGCACGGAAAACATCCTTTGCAGCGTCGGTAAAGCTGCCGCTGTAGCTGTGTTGCATGCGACGACAATGCATTTAACGCGCTGTTCCAAGAGAAATTGTGCAATTTCAACAGCATAGCGCGTCACATCTTCTGTGGACAGATCCCCATAGGGACATCTTGCCCTGTCGCCAAAATAGACCACAGACTCGTACGGCAACTTTGTCTGAATCGCTCGCGCTACCGTTAGACCGCCTACCCCAGAATCAAATACACCGATAGGTTGTTCCCCATTTTTCACCGGTAACGCTCCTTGCCGCTCTGCCCGTTTTACTGATTAGACATATTCAAATGAAGCAGCTCAAGTGAATCCAAAATGTTTTTTCGCGTAGGTTCGTCCACTGCAGCCAGTACACTGTCCAGATAAGCCCGCCGCGCGCGCAACACCGCTTCAATCAATTCAGCGCCATGCGGTTGCAGCCGAACACGAACCACACGCCTATCCTCTAAACAGCGATGACGGGTGACATACTCGGCCTTTTCCAGTCGATCCACCAAGTCAGTCGTCGTGCTGTATGCCAAATACAGCTTACCACTCAACTCGCCGATGGTCAGTTCCCCATCACGCTCCAAAATCACCAGCGCATCAAACTGTGGCGGCGTAATTCCGTAATCCCCAAGGAGCATCCGCCCCTTGCGGCGGATGACTGTTGCGACAGAACGTAAGTATTGTTCGATCTCCATAACATACTGTGCGTAGCCATGTGACAAATTGCGCACCTCGTTTAGATCCGAATAACATAAATAGTACCATTCGACAAAATGCGAGGTCAATTGACGTCGTTCGCTTTGTCTGAATGTTTAACTGAAACATGCTGTATTATCGAGTAGACATCACCTTTGTCAAAAAAGACTCAAGCGGCTCAACAGCCTTTAACCGTTGGTTGCACGCATTACTGTCTAAGCACATGTAGTTGCCGACGGACTTGTATGCCGCTGATCGCGTGCGCGCCACAAGCAAACCGACTTCGCTGCCTTTGAGCGCCCCATGGCAGAGGCTGCACGTGCCCTGCTTCGTGTCGTCGCATGCCAGATACTTAGATTTGACGCCAACCATTTCGCCAAGATACGGATAGACAAAGTAAATGGAATGCGTCTTGACATCACGCCAGCCGAGGTAGATTAAATGCGTCCACTCGATTTGCCCCAAGTCAGGCGGAGAAAACCGCTTATCTTTTTTAAAAAGTTTCTTCACTTCATCCAACGTCAATCGCGGAAACGGAATCACATACGGTTTGAGATGGTCTAAGCAAGCGTTCAGTTCCTTCTGTCCTTTGATATCTTCTATTCCTTTGAACAAAGACGCCTGATCAGATGAAATATCAGGGAAAAGCGACATAATTTTATCAACAACCATCAGCTTTGTCGTCGCATATACGCGATAGTCCCCGACAAAATATACAACCTGCAGCAATCTAGCAAGTTCATTTTTCACAATATTAAATTGATATGGACGAATAAATTGTTCCATTTGAAGTACCTCCCGGTAGGCGGGCGAGATCGTCACGATCACGCCAATCGTCGTTGGGTACTCCAATGCATGTTCAAGAAGCCAAATTGAAGTATCATTCGAAAAAGATACTACGCATTTAGGAGTGAAGCACATTTGAACAGCTTTGGAGATACCAAAAAGAACGCGTACAATCTGCAAGATCCGCGAAAAGGACATACGATTCCCTTTGTGATGTTGAAGCGGTCATAAGCAGCAGACGATGGACGCCATTCTCAATGGATACCTCCTAAAATGTGCGAGGGTTGATGATAGACCTAGCATTGCATGTTGATGCCCTAAAGTCAATCCCCTACAGGCATGAAAGAGGGGTTCGAGGATCCCGAAAACCCTTGCTATGACTGATATCCCAGGGGGGCTCGAACCCTCGACCCACAGCTTAGAAGGCTGTTGCTCTATCCACACAGACAATCATGCGTACAAAAAACACCCCCTGCACTCACGCTACGAAATCGCCAACGTTCCAACCGAGAAAACGCAAAGTCGGCCGATCACGCTGAATAGCGGATCGGCCGAACTACGGTTGTTGATGTGAACTAAAGCTCAACCATCGCGCAAGACGCTGATTATTTCACGCCTTCCAAAGGCTTTGCGTTGCCATAAACGGGTTTTGGACCATGATTGGGACTTGCCCAGTTGACCGCATTGGCAATGACTTTCTGAATATCCGCCTGATGATATGTCGGGAACGATTCATGACCAGGACGGAAGTAAAAGACGCGACCACGGCCACGATGGTACGTACATCCGCTACGGAACACTTCTCCACCGGTAAACCACGACACGAATACGATTTCATCAGGTGTCGGAATGTCAAAATGCTCGCCGTACATTTCTTCGTTTGCCAACTCGATGTACTCTCCCAGTCCACTGGCAATCGGGTGGCCCGGATCTACTACCCATAACCGTTCGCTATCATTCGCTTCACGCCACTTCAAATCGCAAGAAGTGCCCATCAAGCGCTTAAAGACTTTGGAAAAGTGTCCGGAGTGAAGCACAATCAGCCCCATACCATCCCATACACGTGCGACCACCTTTTCAACAATGGCGTCATCGACTTCATGATGCGCCATATGCCCCCACCAGATCAGTACATCGGTAGATTCGAGAACATCGTCCGTCAACCCGTGGCTTGGCTCGTCCAGCGTCGCCGTGCGAACTGCAAACCCCTTGTCTGCCAGCGGTTTAGCAATCGCCTGATGGATTCCTTCCGGGTACACTTCTTTAATTTCTGCATGCAGTTTCTCGTGTCGATATTCATTCCACACCGTAACACGTGTTGCTGTACTCAATCACGTCATCTCCCCAGCATTTGATCATAACTATGCGCTCATTTACTTATGCAAATCACCATCGCGTGAAACGCCTTACACTATTAGTTATACCACAGCTATGCGCATGCTTTGCTATGAAAACAATGTTTTCACCAAATCAGTTGCATATGTATCCCAACTACTTCATCATGATAGTGTTTGGCACAGAACACAGCACGCATGGTGGTTTAAGTTTAAGTATCCCCCCTTTAGAAAGCGATTTCAAGAGAAATTTTTTGCAAAGACATATGTAAAGAAAATACGTCCCATACACACGCGGAACACCCCTACGGTCGGTAGGGGTGTTCAATTTTAAATCGCTAATTCGCCAAGACGAACCAATTCGACAACCGCTTGCGAGCGACCTTTCACATTCAACTTCTTCATCACGTTAGATAATCGGACACTGGGGTATATGAATCAGGGTTCCACGTATATTCAACCTGCACCCTTCCGTCTGCATAGAACTTGATGCCGCCAATGAGCGTTGAAAGTGCCGTCCTAACCATGATTGGTTCGTATTCATCAAGGTGATCGAAGATGGACACGATTTCAGCGATTTCCTTTGTGCGGTTCACTAGCTCCGCTTGTTGTTCGCGTGCAGCGGCGACTTCACTTAATTGCATTGTCAGACGTTCTTGCTCTGCCCGCAAATCAGCGTAGTGCTGTGCAAGTACCTCCGAGTCTAGGGAGTCGTCATCATCCGTCATCATCTGAACGAGTTTTAGTTGCCGCTTTTTGTTCTTTTCGAGTGCTTTACTGACTTCCTGCTCCCGACTATCCCAGTCCGCACCTTCTACTCTCCCGACAAACCGCTCCGCCATTTCAGCTTGTAGCTCCGGGGACATCGCCATTCTGCGCAACGGGTCAATAACTGCTTGAAGAATCTCATAGTATTTGTGCTTGCGGTGGTTGCAACAAGCGTCTTTTGAAACTCTGCCGACAGCCAAACAAGCGACATATTTGTAAGGCTGACCATTTCGATTCGCTTTGCCGCTCCGAACACACATCGCACCACCACACTCAGCGCATCGCATCAGTCCTGCCAGCATGTTGCCTGTTGTGCGCTTCATCGCCTTGTGTCGCTCTTTGGTGGATAGCATTGCTTGAACAGCTTCCCATCTTTCCTTGTCGATGATCGGCGGGTGCGCATCATCAACCATCACCCAGTCATCCTCATCTCGCGTCTGCCACCGCTTGATTTTGCGATCCATGATTCGACTTAGAGTGATGTCAACATCATTGCGCCATTTTGACGCTACAATGCTTCCTTTATATACGGGGTTTCGGAGAATGGCGTTGATCGTGCTGTTTTGCCACGTCCCGCCCCGCGCCGCAGGGATGCCCCGCTGATTTAATTTCGTTGCAATTGACCGTGAACCCAATCCAGACAGGTACATGTCGTAGATGTCACTAACGATGCCTTGTGTCTCTGGGTTAGGTATCAGGTGCTTGTCTGGCCCTTTTAGATAGCCATACGGAGTCACATTGCCAATGTGACGGCCTTTCTTGGCACTTTGGCGCAAACCGCGCCGGATCGCCTTAGACATTTCTTCCGACTTGTGTGCAGCCAGCATCGCATGAACGGTGAAAACCATTTCGGAGTTCCGTCCCTCAATTGCCGTGTCGTAGCCTTCTTCGACCGAAATGATGCGAATGCCATACACCGTTTCCAAGCGTTTTTTCAACGCAAGTGCATCGGACAAATCACGTGCAAAACGACTAATTGCCGTAAACAACACAGCGTCAAATCGGCCCAGTCGCGCATCTGCGACAAGTCGTTGCACTTCGGGGCGATTCAGCATTTCAGTGCCGCTGATGCCCGCATCGTTGTAAATTAACGTGGGGTCAATTACTTCTAGGCCAAGGTCTGCCGCATATTCTTGGCAGGTTGCGATTTGGTTTTCGGGACTGAGTTTCTGTTCGGCATGATCGGTACTCACACGAACATAGATAGCGGCTCTCATTTACTATCACCATCCTTTGATAGAGATGATAGCATGTTTGTGTCGCCAGAAGACGTTGGTGCAGTAGGGTTCTGAGAGAATTTTGCAAGCATAGAATCAGTAGCGAGACGATAAATAGGCTCCATCAGTTCCTTCAGTGACGGGCCACCCGCTGTGCAAAAGTATTCGATGCGACTGCCACTGGGTGTCAGCCTCTCTTCCATCTTTACTTTTTCGCCTGATGCCATCCCCATCACTCCCTTCAAGGGAGCGTATGCGGTACTGCTTTTCCGCCTTTCATGACGAGCCTTCTGAGGATATATTACCGTTTCCACCTTTTAACACTTCCCTTTGAGCAAAGTGTCAAAGTGTAGACGTGAGCCTCTTTGGAACGTCGCCCCAAAGGACAAAAACTGAGCCAAAAGCACCACCTGTCACAATTTAGACATAATCAACTTTCATGGAACACTGTGAACACGAATAATCAAGGTATTTTGGCATTGCCCATGCGACTCCGAAGAGTTATGGTCTTCCCGTATTTTTAACGCACGGGAGATGGTGTAGATGGCGTTTATGGTTGTTTGCAAATCATGCGGACATGAGCAAGTGTGGAAAGATGGCGCGGAATACGGAAAGATGTACATAGAGGCAGTCGGCAGCACTATCATTTGTGGCTGTGGACACGGAATTGGGGATGATGGAGGGGTTATGAAGGAGTTTAAGGTGCCTGACGTTGACCCACTCGATCCCCGCGACTGACACTCTCCGAAGAGGAACAACTACCCATCACAACACGAAGACAGGCCGCCACATCGGGCCTGTCTTCGACGTTCTCATGCCTGCACACCCATTACACAAAATGACCCTGAACGCCTGAGAACCGCCTTCAAACGCCGCAAAATTGATGCCGCTTGAAATCACTCGTGAATGGGGTTCCAGAATCACCCGCGTGTCCATTGTTATCATACTTCCATCGCTTCGCAACGTTTGGAGTCAAAAATTCCAGTTTTCCAGTGTCATAAACCCTTCCAAGTCAGTACAATTCACTTGAAAATGTTCGCACACGTTTGGTATTTTGGCGGAGTTCGGTTTATATTCCTCTTGCGTAATCAAGTAACAGTTAGCAGTCTTTGCTCTAGCAATAAGGAACGGATCAGCGCACGGTTTGCCACTTAAAATAACTTTACGAGAAACTAGGTCATTAAAATGAGAAACCTGAAATATCTGTTGTACCACCCGCTGTTCTTCTAGAGTGGGAATAGAAAAAATACTGGAATTAGATTTTGCCCACACCATTAAGCGATCAACTTCCGGGTAACTGTTTATCTCATTGGCAACTTCTCTAACTGACTCAATTTTCCCCGCTTTAATTAAGCTAGCGAAATTGTCCCACAGTGTTGGAAATCTCGACTCGTAGTAATTTTTAAACAATGTTCTAAATGCACTTGTGTCAAAAATATACTCCACCATTATCTTCCCCTCCCAAAGAACTTAGATTCAAGCTTTGGAAGGTTAGCCACGCTTATGTCAACGTAATCAGCCAACTGGTACTCTGAAATTGTACCCCCGTAATAATTTCCAAAGGCGAGGTTTAGGTAATTGTCGCCGAGATAAGTGATTTTGGTAGCGTAATAATTGCCACCTCCACTCTGTGACTTCCCCTTTGCAGCTTGATCAGTCCATTTTTGAGCAAGTTCTAAATATCTCGATTTAGAAAGGATACCTCTGTCAAGCATTTTTCTTGAAATTACTTCTCGGCTCACACAATACAGTCTGGCTAGGGAGGATATTGATAGCTCCGAGTTGTCAAAATTAATTATTGTCCTGTCAAAATCAGCGTTCGGTATCAAAAATTCAGCCGCGAACTGATTACAGAAGGTTTCGATCTGTTTTTCATAGCTGGATAACTGAACTATAAAACCATCATCGAGTTTGTCTATCCCACCAATGTTGAACATCAGGTGTGCAAGCTCGTGGAACAAAGTAAATATCTGTCGAGTCTTCGGCATACTATTGTTTATGTAAATAACAGGAAATTCGTCATCGAACAGGCAAAAGCCCGATATGCCATCCTCCTTAAAGGCGTTTTTAAACACAAAAATACCGGCCTTTTCTATAGCCTCTCTCCATATTCTGAACGCAATGTCCTCGTTCTGAAAGGCTTTTTGTTGATCTAGAGAAATGCCTATGATGCCCCGGATGTCCTCCGCAACCTTATGTATCGACGTCGTGTTATTAAATTTGTAGCTTTTGAGAATGTGATACTGAGAAGGGTTTCTGTTTTTACACAATTCGTGCAATGTTATTTGTTTCACAGAGGCATCTCTGAAAATCTTAATTACATTATGATTGATGGATTGATATTCTGCGTCGGGTAAAGTTCTAAATGCTTTTCTTATTTTATCTTCATGGGGTGGCTTGGAAAAGTAAAAAACTGCTATCGGTCTTTTAAAGACGTTGTACGCCAAGTTTTCTAGCTGGACGTAGGTTGGAACATCTCTGCCCTCTTCCCACGACACTATAGTATCAACATCTTTATTCATCCTACTCGCTACCTCTTCGAGCGATAGATTTAACGTCACCCTTGCCCACTTCAAGATTTCGTGGTTAATGGAGGTGAGATTAGACATTATCATACCCTCACAAACCGTTACATTTTTCTACATGTTACCACAACGAATCGGATGGCGGTCAGAGTAAATTCTTCGCTGAGTTCTACAAATTTATATGTTGCTGTCGGTTGCGTCATCGACACCCCTCGTTCCCTGCTGTATCCTCATTTCATCAATCACAAGGGAGCGATGCTCAGTGTTCATCATTAAATGCACAAACTGTGGCCGGGAGCAATACTGGGGTGAAGATGTGAGCGTTGGTCAGGGTACGGTGATTGAGGTGGCGGACAAGGCGGTGTATTGCACTTGTGGGGCGGGTGTGGAAGAGGAAAACGGGATACTTGTAGTGCTTTAAGCCAGCGTACAGTAGTGGCAATGGACATGGAACAGCCGCTCGGTGTACGAGCGGCTCATGTACGTTTGGGTGCAATATATGTTTATCGCCGAAAATATGTCGATTTATTTGTCATAGA
This sequence comes from Alicyclobacillus fodiniaquatilis, assembly GCF_042678105.1. Taxonomy (NCBI): domain Bacteria; kingdom Bacillati; phylum Bacillota; class Bacilli; order Caryophanales; family Alicyclobacillaceae; genus Alicyclobacillus; species Alicyclobacillus fodiniaquatilis. The sequence goes on along the minus strand of NZ_JBHUCX010000024.1, from coordinate 64,097 downwards.
CCTGTATTTTTCTAATTCTTCAGGGGGTAAAACGTAGGTGACTATCAAATCATGTCCGTTGTACTTCAGACACTCGTCCCGCTGTTCATCATTATCAAACGGAAATCCTTGCGACACGGGACTGGTATCTTCCCTAACCGTGTAGAACAGGGAGAATAAGTACCTGTATAACTCAAAAGGCGTTTTATACCGCTTCTTGTTCAGTTTTTGCCCTTTCAATTGGCAAATCTCTTCGGCGAAAGCCCATTGCTTTTCAGATATTGTTGGTTTTACGGAGGCTGTTCTCGTCCGAACATTTGTCACACCTATATCTAAAACATCATTGCCGTTCGGCACTAAGTCGTCAGACAGAAGAGGTGCAATCGATAGTTCACTACGGTCGTACGTTGCATATTCCACACCACTACTTCGATTGAATCGAGACGCAATAAACGTCCTCACATCATCGACAGACCTTGTAAATCTGTAACCCATCGCTTCAAAGACTCCACGCACCTCCGTACCGTATTCATCACTTGTAAAAACGCGTGAGTCCAAAATGGAAATTACCCCATAATCACTAATGTCGCGAATCAACCGTCCCACGGCTTGCTTCAGCTTAACCATCATGTGAGGGAACGTCACTTGTTGGAAACGGTTGTCTAACCCCTCACTTAATAGCTCCAAATAAGGATCATTCGGAACGGGGAACGGCAGTCTGGTCAAGATGACAGAAATAAGTGCTTGGCCGGGGACGGAGAAACCAGAAAAGAAGCTCCCTGAGCCAACTAGAACGCTTCGTTCATCTTCCTTGAACATCCGTGTTAGTTGTTCGACAGCTCCCTTCGTCTGCATTAGCAACGTAAAGTCCTTCTCCTTGGCGTAATCCATAAGCCCTTCATGTATATCATTCATGTGTACTTTGGATGTGCAAAGTATCAAGGTTCGCCCGTCAGTGATGTCGAGTAATGATTGAATGTGAGAAATTTGATTAGGTAAATAGTCTGGCCCCGTTGACTCTTGCGCCGCTACCAAGTCGTTAGGGACGTAGATCATGGCTTGCTTAGAAAAGTCGAACGGTGTGGGCAGCGTCTTACAGGACGCATCCTTCGGATTGATTCTCCACTGAGTAAGAAAATTCGTAAAGTCTCCATCTGGGGTCAGCGTCCCTGACATCACTATTACCTTGTTCCTCCGGGTTAAATGATCAAGCGTTTGGCGGAATTGTTCTGGAAAATGTGTACTCACAGCACAGAAGGCATCCTCTTCATATTCGATCCACGTTACATATTCGGCGTCCCAGATCACACGCAGGGATTCTAACATTTCTGCCAATTCATCTTGTGCGAGTAGGTTTTGATTACGCGCCACTAGAGATGTCAGAGCATCATCGATACACCTATATACTGTTGTGAGAAGCCCTGAGATTTGGTCGGAAATCGGATACCTACCTCCTGTGGTTTCTGCCTTCTCCGCGTCTGCGGTCAATCGATCCTGCAATTTTTTTAGAGAGGCAACATAGGTTCCCCGAATCCTCTTCGGTACAAATGGAATTTTCGATCTCAAATCTTCAATGGTTACTTTTGCTGTTACCTGCCCTAAGAAGTTCGTTTGAAAGTCGTGAGCTTCGTCGATAACTATGATTCCCGGATTGAGTGGAACGATGGGGCTATGAGGGATCTCGCTGGTCACGTTCAATACTGACCGAATCAATTGGTCGTGGTTCGTTATTATCAAGTCGTTCTCTGCGCTGAGGAATGACGAACGATGCTTATAAGTGGCACAATTGTACCTTAGTTCGCATCGATCACATTCACCCTTTGATCTAGTAAGAGACCAATACTTCCACGTGGCTTCATCCACTGGGCCAAATCGCGATTCAAACTCATCTCGGTGTCCAGTCTGTGATGTCGCATTGAAGAAGTCCAAACGATCCTCATACTGTTGAAATCTGTGCCTATTACGCCGAAACTCTTTCATACAGAAATAATGCGTCTTACCCTTTGCCAAAATAGGTTGGTCTACGAACCCAAGTTTATCTAGCAAGGGTGTTTCATCTCGCATGAGTTGCCCTTGCAGGTTTATGGTTGCAGTCGCGTAAAGAACCCTCTTATCTTGGAGCCGCTTTTCCAGCATTGACGGAATTAACGCTCCGAGCGATTTGCCAGTGCCGACCGGGGCTTCAATTACGAGTATTCTCTTGCCAGAGTTGTCGTTTAGAAACTCTGAAATGTCGAATGCCATTTGAACCTGTGACGTTCGAACTACCTCCGTTTGGTAGTGATCCGGTAGGCTCTTCTCAAACAAGCTTAGAAGTATGCTCTTTCGATTTGTAAGCTTTTGTCGAATCATCTCGCTCAGAAAAGGGCTGTTCTTTCGCAATCGGGCCGTCACCACTCCACATTTTGATCTCTCTTATCGCATCTAACACGCGGAATTATATATCAATTAACCTTAGATGCAAACATATGTTCCTTCCAAAGTGATTATGGATGTCCTGTCTTCCTCACACGGTAGACTGTTGTTGCTCTGGACGTTGGAGAGCAGTCTCCTTGGTGTTGCGAAGTCCAATTGCACGAGCAGAGCCGTTTTCTGTCTTGCACCTTATATATTGGAACACGGTCACGCACAGATTGTGCGGCAACGAACGATACACCTGCGGTGACAACTCCCACGTTATTCGATGATGTCATAATTCTCTAGGGGTGCATTGAATCCTCTTCGTTGGTAACAGACAAACGCAAAAAAGCCGCCCACTATCCGGGGCGGCTTCGGTCTTCACTCTGTACGAGACTTGTACACTTCAAGGTCATCACGACTAACATCGTCCGGTGGTACGAGTCGAAAATGACGTTCCGATGATAAAGAAACCTTGCCGTCATTCTTCTCGAATGCAAACAAAGCGATCACATCGTTTTGCATAAACTGTGCCGCTATTGGTATGCAAATCAGGTCGGGGAATTTCGTCTCGCACACCATAAAGTCCTGTTCTACTTGCGCTATTCCGAGCATATCGTTATGCCCTTTCGCCTGCACAGGGAAAACATAGTGTACACCTTTCTTGTCCACACCTACATAAATCTCATCGGTTTCAACTTGTCCCACGCCGGGAACCGTAGTTCTCAGGTGATTCTGCAACGAGAAGGCCGCCACCCCTGTAAAGATGTCGATGAGCCTGTTATACCTCAACTTCGCAAGCAGGGCTTGTTCATCTTCACCTGCGTACTTCAGGACAAGTCCCGGCGTGGCCTCTGGAATTTTGGTTTCGGACATCAACTCATTCGGCAACATACGCGCCAAATTCGATGATTGCGGGACAAACTTGTACTTTCCACGACCATCAGGGTAAATTACCCATTCCATTCCCTCTGGTGCAAGTTTGCGAATGGAATCCGGCAACGTAGTCCGGTATCGAAAGCTATACATGATGTCTCCCAGATTCTTGGGGAGTTTAACATCTAGTTCCCTTGCCACTTCCTCTAGTTCTTCTCTCATAAACGACACTTCGGTGTCACCGTCTTTATAGTGCCGAAAAAAGACAGCCTCGATCAGTTGAGAGTAACGATTGGCACGCTCCACCTTATCCCCTCCAACGTAAAACAACGACTTCTTCCCTCATCTGCTGTTTGGTTGCAGTTGCTATCCGCGTTCTGAACAGATCGATGGACTCGACTTCATAACCAAGATTTTCGGCGATGTCTGCCAATAGTTGCCCCGTTCGTATGAGGATTCGAAAATAGCTGGCCTGATCCCCAACAACATAGGCCAACCTTGCACCGGGTCTTAAAATGGTTTTCAGTTCATTCAAGTGCCTCGCCATGCCACCAAAATAGAGCCTTGTCACTTTTGCATACAGCTTTTCGAATCCAGAGGTTTTGCCTAATTCGATTCGGCGTTGTTCGATGGCATCTGCAATTCGCTGGATTTCAGGGAAACGCTCCATCCATACATCGTCAGAATCACCTTTGTACACACCACGGGTGTTCGACCGAACTAAGCCCTTTTTCAGATTTCGCAGGCTTTCTTTGTCACGAAGGAAGCCTAATATAACCGACTCCAGCCGAGTGGTTCTGGTGTAGTCCTTCTCGTTCGGATACGGCGGTGACGTGATCACCGCGTCTACGGAGTGCGGTTCGAGAACACGCGTTGCATTTCTCGCATCATCAAGGTGAACCGAACTTGGCACCATTCGGTACGCCTGTTTGTTGTTGATGTCATTGACCATCGTTTCGACGTTCCCTAACCATGAAAAAACTACACGCGCATCCTCTTTGACCTTCCCTACACCGACTTCTGGGCCGAAATGCAGGTTTCCGATTGTAGTCACCAGTGCTTTCGCAAGAGCTAATTTTTCGTATCTGACTAACCTCGGATCATCATAGCGGCGAATCACTTCAAGCAGTTTCAACGTCTTGTGCAACGGCAGAGGACTGATGGATCGTGCTAACAGAAGTTTTTCGGCTTCTTCTGGCAGGGTTTCTAGCCGTTCTGAATCACCGTGCCACGTCATGCCGATGTCGTCTATGCCTTCCTCTCGGAGTTCATGTATGACTGTATCCGCGATGAAGCGTGCGTGATTCAAAAGTTCATCGGTGTTTACTTCCCATGACACTTTCGTTTCCGATGCAAAATGGGCAACAGGGTTCCGCTCGATACCTACGCTCGGAATGCCGTTCAACTTAGCCTCTACAAGCGTTGTGCCCGTACCACAGAACGGATCGAGTAACACCGTGTCTTGATTCAGCCCGAATCTAGTTATGTACTCGCGAACTAAATGCGGCGGGAATGACAGCACGAAACGATACCAGTCATGAATAGGCTTATCCTCTGTTGCTGTTTGATTGATCTTTGGGTTTGAGAAATCTAGCCTGTGAATTTCTGTGCTTTGAATAGCCAATTCATTGCCTCCCACTTGTTGTCTCGTGAACCACTCCACCATCGTACCTCATTACCCACTTCGACAGTATTCGCGACGACTTGGGTGAATCCTCTTCGATCCAGCGATACAGGTTGTCAGTTTTGGATCTACCCTAGAGAAAGAAAATCCGCCCACTACGCGGCGGAAGAGAGAAAAGTTTTTGGTTGTGTGCAAATCGGCTCTCTACCGCTCTGATGACGACTGCTCAAGTTTGCAAACATCCGTTCGCATTTATTCTATCGTGTCAATGAGACACAATGGATTATCAGTTCTGTCCCAATGCTCCAAAATGCACTTGTGGAACATAAGAAAAATACCAGCTAATCCTTATCACACAAGGGATGGCGGGTATTTTGCATGTTTCCTAACCTTGCCCTTGCCCCTCGAATGTTCCAAAAACGCTTCTTTGTCATACAAAATGCGACATTACGAAAGGGGATGTTCGTGATGCAGTTTGTGGAGCCAATTCGAGATCGCAACAAAGTAGAAGCCATCAAAAAATTGTTGCGCGGAAGTAATTTGAGAAACTACGCTATGTTTTGCCTCGGTTGCAATTCGGGGTTACGTGTATCTGACTTGTTGCACCTCGTCGTTTCAGATGTGCAGGACGAGAAAGGAAGGATTCGTGACAGAGTTCAGGTCAAGGAAAGCAAAACCGGGAAGACCAAAGACTTTCCCATCAGCGAATCGGCTGCTAAAGCCCTTGCAGAATACCTTTCAACTCGCAAGGGGGCGCAGCAGAGTGAACCTCTCTTCCTTAGTCGCAAGGGTGGGCACTTAACAAGGCAACAGGCTCGGCGAATCATCGCGGATGCAGCGAAGTCGGTTGGCGTGCGGGATCGAATCGGAACTCATAGCCTCCGCAAAACTCTTGCATACCATGTCTACAAAGAACAAAAAGACATCGCACTCGTCCAAAAATTGCTGAATCACAGCAATACTGGCGTGACTTTAAGGTATATCGGTGTGACGCGAGAAGAGGTTGATTCCGCTGTACTTCGGATTAACCTATAATTGCCGTCCAATGGGCGAGTTTAACAAAAGCGAAGAAACGCCACCTAATCTCCGTGTCGCTCGATTTGGTGGCGTTTCTATGTGTTTTTTTCTTAATCGTTCCCCTTTGACCGCTGGCCGAATAAAAATCCAAGAACCGCAACGATAATTGTCTTGAGCAGATCAAAGACTTGCGTGGCAAAAGTGCCATCCTTAAACCGGAAAACCTCCACAAAAAACACGATCATTACAAAAATCAAACACCAAAACAGCAGGTTGCTGGCGATTTTCATTTCTCTTGTTTTGAGCCAGCGTATGAAGTGCTGAGCACGGTGTTTTTCTTCTTGAGCAGCGCGCCTTATTTCTGTCATTACGGTTGCACGGTCAGTATTAGTCCCTGACACCTCAACCTCATCTCTCGGCGTTTCTATTTCTCGAACCTGCGTTTCACCATTCATAATCGGCCAGAATATCCTCGTCCATCAAAAAGTCATTATATGTTTGCCACGCTTTGTACCACGGCGTACCGATGCGATGCGTGATTTGAGACAACTCAATACCAGAATAGGAACGATATTGAGTCCATACTTCATCAATGACTTGCTTAATCTGTGGAGACTCTACCAAAAGGAACGAATCGCCCTTGCTGTCTTTCGAATACGCAGTTATCGGATCTGCTCCAAATTGCTTGAATTCGTGATAAATACTCGGCAACACAGGCCCATATTTCCACGCTTCAAAGCGTTCGTTGAATAGACGTTTATCGGTTTTCTTGTAAAATTCCCGATAAATAAAATAGAGTAATTTTTGCAACTTCATTTGAGTTACAGGCTTCTTTTGCTCAAACGAACGACTAAGAATGTTGTTTGCCACAATACTTGGAGTCACAACATTGCCCATTCGCTCATCACCCACTTCTGCGTTCGGCTAAGAAAGAACTTGCTAATAGTGAATTTATCATTCTTATGCTACCGAAATCTTGCCGGAGCGTCAACGGAATACCGTCCAAAACGCCCTCCAGTTCGTGTTTATGTCATACATGCGCCGGGTTGGTGAGGGAGGAATGACAAATGAACAAAGCGGAATTGATCAAGTCCGTCGCCACTGGTGCAAACGTGTCACAGGCAGTCGCAGGTAAGATGCTGACGACCCTGCAAGAAGCCATTGAGAACGCACTGATACACGGTGACAAGGTGAGTGTAAGAGGTTTTGGCACGTTCGCAATTAGCGACCATGCTGCCCGATACTACCATCATCCGCAGACAGGTGAGACAAAGATGGCTCGTTCATATCGAACAGTTCGGTTCGTGCCGAGCGGCGAGATTAAAAGTCGTCTGAACTGAATCACAACAAAGGCCGTCAGAGCGCATCTGGCGGTCTATTTCATTGTTTGGGAGGGACACTTTGTCATGGACACCAACCTGCAAAAACAACTCGACTTGTTTGCAAATGGAGCAGTACAACTTGTCCTCGTCCGCCGACACGAACTGCCCACAGCCGCCGCGTATCTTGCCATCGCAGGTGTTGACCACTACCACGTAGAGGCAGTGGCACTCGACGACGAAGAATGGTTTCAACTTTCCCCTGCTTGTGAACCTCTGTGGCGCACCGCGCCGCCGATGCTGCACACTGCGTACAACTAAGACACAAACCCCGCCCACGGCCCGTTCGTGACCGTGTGCGGGGTTTGTTTTGCAAAGTAACTTACAGAGCAGTGGCAACTACCTCTATCGACTGCTTGTCAGCCTTGCCCAGTGCATAACCAATTTCAAACGCTTTTCGCACTACAGAGTTTTCTAGCACCACATAAGCATCATTGTGTTTAGCCCATTTTAACTCGTCTTCGCCAAGCAGTTCCATGATTTCCTTTTCGAGATAACCACTAGCGTTTTGATATTCTTTGGACTCGTACACTTCATCAATGATCGCTTCGCAAACTTCGTCCGTCAATACCATTCGTCCCGTCTCCCCATTCGTCCCAGTCTTGTAACACCGCTCGGCGGGGCGTTTAAGCTATGTCACTATACTATCGCTTACGCTCGTATAAATCAACTATAAATTTCTATCCAAGGAATATATTAGGTCATTTTGACTCTATGGTTTAATGAGCAACCTATGCAATCCTGATGCAGCCTCGTCAACTCGACCGCCTTTATGACACCCTTGTGACCAGAGCGGACGCAATCTTGGTCACACGCCAAAAACGCTAACCCTTGATTCTCTAGGACTAATGCGTTTGGGATTACTTACCATCATGTTGTTTCGGGTCACAAAAGCATAGTTTGGTGTCACACGGATTTGGAAACTCTGAAAGTCCAAATCCTAGTGGCAGTAGAGAGAATGCAGGAAGATATTTACTAATAATGGGAAAAAATCGCGTTTTGTGACACCTAAAAAAATTTGTGTGCATATGTATGGGGAGATCAACAACTATATAAAAGGACGCGAAAGAGCAAAAATAAAAAAACTCCGCGCGTGATCATACACACTATCGCAAAGAGGTGGTCACATTATATATAATATTTAAGATATTTTCCATAAATATTATATATATATCCTACTGCAACAAGGATTTTAGCAATTTCCATTTCCAAATCTGCGTGACACCCTCACCCGCTTTTGTGACCAGAAACACCCCGTTTTGTGACCAAGAATAGCCTCTTTGTGACCAAAACAGGGTCAAAAACGGGGGGCTTGTGACCAAGAATGGATGTCACGAAGGGTCGAAAGTAGCGAACTGGAAATTCTGAGTGCGAATTGCACAATGAGAATGAAACTCACATCGTAGGTGCAACCATCATCCTTTATCGCGATGCAATAGTGCTGTTCTGTCTTAGAAGTCAAAATGGCTTCTAGTATGTAACCGCTTTCTTTTGCATCAAAAACCACCTACGGCCTATTTATCCTATCTCGTTTGCAAAACGATTCTGAGGCCATTTTGAGGCCGAATGCGGCGGTGTTACGAGGTTCGATAGATGTATATTCCAGACCGTCCATTATGTGGGGTCAAAATGACCCTATACTGACGAAGAAGAATGCCGACCCCGCCAGTGTGCGAGATCGGCTTTTAAAGTTGTCGTGAACTACTTTTTCAAACTGCCAACAACTCCTGCAACGCATATCCCTCGTTCGTGCTGGTCAACCGTGCTATTGGCTCCATCGTCTCCGTGTCCGCCAATAGCACTGGCGATGAACGTAACTCCAGCCGCACCCCCAATTCGCCCGAAAGGGTGTTCAACGCTTTGACAAACCCCTGCAAATCCCTTGTAGCAGGCTTTTCATGACGTTGCTTGCGTTTATACGATGCTACTCGGTGCGACGTATATAGCCCGCAAACGTATTGCAAAGACCTCCCAAGTTCTCTGCCGCTTTTACAGTCGGTCAAGCGCATTCCATCCCAAACCTCAACCAACGCCACGCCGTATCGCCTCGACAAGTCGCCCAAAGCCGCGATCCACTTGTCAACTTTAGTCATCCGCCGTTTACCCACTGCCACTCACTCCCCTTACATCTACCCGGCTCCCGCATGACACTCACGGACGCGGCGGACGCGGACTCCGTTCGTTGGCCCGTACAACTCTTCGCCGCCCCTGTTGCTGTTGTCTTGGCCGCTGCGCCCGCTGTTCACGCTGCCTGCCTTCCACTTGCTCCCGATGTTCTCGCTCTGTCTCGATCCGCGTCACATTCGGTGGCAGTGGGCGAGGTTGAACGGATGTTGATGGATGCTGTGAAACGGGTGCCACGGCCCCGGAAATTGATTCTGGCACAGGTTCTGGCGTTGGTTGACCAACTGTGCCGTTTTGGGTGATCGAAGGCTCTACGGGCCTTGTAGATGCCCTAGAATTGCCGTTCTCGTCCTTGTCCGACGCAGGTTTCTCAGCAGACAACTGGCCCTGGTCGGACGGTGAATCGGGTTGCTGCGGCTCTGCCGTGAAAGTTGTTGCGAGAGTAGGCTGTCCCGTTCCTTCGTCACTTTGCACTCGTTCCGACGGTGTAGGGCTGTCATTCGATTGCACTGATGAACTTGCAGCGGCTGTGTCCTGTGGCACGTTGAAACCATCTGCCATTCGTGGCTGGTTGATTTCATCGGCCACCTGATCCCGTTGCGGCCTTACAATCACGGGCGGCTCGATGGCGATTTCCTTGCTGCGCTTGTCCACGATAACGCCCTGCGACATCTGACCATCCGCACTCACCATCATCTTCCGCTGTTTGTCGTAGTCGTTTGCCGCGTCCGCTGGCGGTGCGGCTGGTGCTGGCGGGTTGTCGTCGGGTGGGTTGATAGCTGTGTCCGCCAGCTTTGGTCGCGACATTAGCGCACTCACACTGCGGTGTAACGCTTTGACGCTGTGACGATGCACCTTGCCCTCCAAACCTCTTGCACGCAGTTCTCGGCGACGAATACGTTCTTCGTGAGTCAAAGGCGGCTCAGGGTTGCTCAGACTGTCCAAATGCCGTTCAACCGCATTCCCTAGTGCCTGCCGGAAGTCCTTGGCGTTTCGTGCAAACTTCTGTCGCCTCTCATTGCTGGCACGCTCCTTGAAACTGTCTGCAAGATGTCCACTTACCGGCTTTTGCTCATGCCCCACTCCGTGTGAGGGTTCATCGGGTCGCACATGCACTGCATCGCCCGTATGGCGACTAGATGGCAACGCGGTGTGATGATGTTCTTCGTGCTCTATGGCGTGATCAAAATGCTCGGCCAACTTACCGGGAGCGTGAATGGTTGCACCGCGCAAGGTTCGTCCCTTGCCGCCATGTTCTTCAGCCTCTCGTTGCTGTTGCAAGTATTCATCGACGGTCAAAGGGCGGTTATGGGTGTCAACGCCGCGCACGGCATCACTCATGGGGTGAACAGCAAGTGAGAAAACCTTCTGCCTGTAGATCATTGCAGCGGCAAACAGAATCGAATCAACCAAAAAGCCTAGCATCATGCTGGCTTCCGAGCTTCCTATACTCACCGTGATGATCCCTGCGACGCTAAACAATAACGCCGCATAAATCGCGTTTCCTAACCTTTCCACCTGATGTCCCACCGCTTCCCGTGCCCAATTTGCGGTGATTCGCCACCCAATTTCGGGGACGAAGGCCATCGGCACTGTGACAATGCCCATTAGGATTGTGACGATGAACAGCAATTCGCGGACAAAAAGCTGGAAGCCCACATAGCACAAGAAAATCACAGGTGTAATGAGCAAAATCAACTCGATCACCAAGAAAGGAATCATGGAGAACGGGTTCGCGGCTAACACGGCATTATCACTCATCTGTAGGTTTGCGAAAGGTTGTTTCGCGGTCGTTAGAATGTTTTCCAAGTCTGACCGCCCTTGCGAGTTAGTCGTATCAAGGTAAAGCCGAACCCAGTTGGCCGGATAATTTACCCCATTTATCGTCTCTGTGGTTGGTAACGGTTCCTCGCCGGGATTGGGGTCTTGCACCGTTGGATCTGGCTGGTATTCGTATTGACTGTTGTTCAACAAGGTCGGATTTACATTGAAACTATTGATGTTGTCTGAGATTTGCCCAAACTGCCCAAATTCCCAGACGTATAAAACGTAGTTGTCCCACAGCACATCGTACTCCGAACCCACGCTAGTTCCCGCTGTGCTTGCAACTGCTGCGCTGGCTGTATCCGTGATGAGGTTGCCTGCTCCGTTGACCCACCCGAAAACCGTGCCAAAGTCAAAGAAAAACAGCGTCACAAGACCTGTCGCAAGAAGCGTGCTGACTATCCCTGTAAGCATTTTTGCATGGTGTCCAACTACATACTTCCACGCGAGATAGCCCACGACGAACATCATCAAGACAGGTAAAAATCGCAAAAACACATCGTTGTAACCGCTCTTGAATACTCCTGATATGCGAGAAACCACAGGTTCGGTAATCCAGCTTGGGTCTGAAAACTTGGAACTGATTAGGATTGCGATGTGGAGAATCCACGCAATCAGTTCCAACAACGTATTAGCCACGAAACTAAACACACCTTGGCTTATGTTCGCCGCAAAGTTGTACCAATGCGAATTCTGCGGAAGAGTCCACTGGTACGCCGAAGGGTCTGGCAGGTTCCAGTTCGGAAAAGCTGTATCTTTGGCACTAAAAAGCCCCGTCCCGCTTGGCGTTGAAGCGATGTTCGTTGCGACAGTTGAGCCTGTTGCACTGCCTCCACCTGCTGCAATCTTCATAAGTTTTCGCACCTCCTGTCAGATTGATAAATCCCCGGTTATGGGGTTCCGATGTTCAACCACTTGCCGTTTAGCCATGCGTCCACGGAGTAGCTGGTGCCATACATGCCGTCTCGCATTGTTTGACTTCCGACTGCTCTCGCCGGAATGTTGTCCGCCCGGAGAAGCGCAACTGCCAAGGCTGTCCGGGAGGCTTGGCCGCCACTTCTGGTTGCGAGCGTTTGGTCGGCCCGTGCTGTATGGGTTTGATTTGCAGTGTGGATGTGCTGCTTGACCCACTGCATCGTCACGGATGCGACAGCCAGATTTCGCTTCGTACCTTTCGTGGTTACGCTGGATGCGATGGCATGGGCTTGTTGGGCTACAGTCGGGATGTTGGAGTCCATGAGATACGATGGCAGTAGGTCTAATTGCTGCTCTGATAGGGCTGCCCCCTTAACTGTTGCATCGACGTTTTCAAGCATTTTGGGGCCGTTTGTGACTTCGATACTCGTTTTTCCGCTCCACGGAACGGTGATTGTTCCGTCGATTTGACCGCGTTGGATCGGCAATGCGTACTGATAGTAGTTGCCCACGGAACTTAATAATGTGACCTGTGCAACGCCACCGTTTTGCGTCCCGGTCTTTGTTTCGATGCTGATTGTGTCACTGGTGGTGCCAATGTTTCTTACGGTTGAAGTGTGATGTGTGGCGGATGCTTGTCCACATCCAGTCAGTCCAACAAGCGCACCGAGCGCGATTATAGCCGAAATGATAAGTCGCTTTTTCATCATCAAAAACCTCCCTTTGTCCTATCCGTGTTTGCATGACAAAACGCCGCGCCAGACGCAAAAACAGCGTCCGGGCAGTGTGTCGCCGGACGCTGTGGGAATGGTGTTACTGGTTGGAGTAGGTGTGGCCTGCTACGGTCGTAGACTTGAGTTGGTTGAAGAACCACGCTGGAAAACTGTAGAGCGTGATCATGTTGTCCTCAGTCTGAGTGATGTTCCCGGCGTTTTGCGTTCCAAAGCTGATTGTCGCTGAAATCTTTGCACCCTCGTTGTACGCTGTAGCGGTGTTACTGCTCAGGCTCCACGCGGCCATCTCAGGCTGACCGCCTGACGTGGTATGCTTCGGAATCTGCGTCCACGCCGACACGTACTCACTTGCGGACGGTGGTGGCTGGTTAAGTCCCTGCATCTGCGTTCCTTGTGTGTAGAGCGTATCAGTGTTGACAACCAGTTTCTCGCTCCACGTGCGAGTGGTGCCGTCCGGGTTCCGAAGAACATAGGTGACCGTCCCATTAGTAGGAAGTGAATGCGGTGAACCTGTCCACAACATGCGGAAACCAAACCCGGCTCCCGGCCTCGACCATGCCCAAGGGTCAGAACCTTCACCGGGGCCGTAAGTGTGATAACCGCCTACCCCGTTAATGGTGTAAGTGCCAGAAATCTGTGAGGCTGTAGGGCTAGAATTTTCGAAGCCATCCCAACCATGACTCGATAGCAGAGGCTGCCAGAATGATTTGCCATCGGCTTGAACCGCCCATTGCTCGGCGTTTGATGAAGGCAAATACATAAGGCTCGGTGTACCGGGGTCATAACTTAACCCGCTGATCTGGCCCTGATTCAAAGTCGGCTCGTATGTGTGACTCATTGGCGTTGTAACATCCTTGCAACCGATGAATACCAGCCCGCGCTTAGTGTTACGGTACTGTGGTGTCGGGACGTTATAGACCCACGACAGCGTTTCCGCGCCATTTCCATCGCTACTCCAAGCCTCCGATGAATCATAAGGAGCGGGACAGAGTCCGCCATTCCCCGGAGGAGGCGGAGGGGGCGGTGTTGGGTTTCCCCCGCCCACAGGTGTTCCGCTGACGGAGAAGGTTGCAGAATCCTGTGCCACACGGCCATACCAGTCAGCAACATAAAGGGTCATAGTGTACTTACCAGACGCATCGGACGGAACCTTGACTTGGTTAGGTCTGACACTCGCCCAAGGGTTATCAGTGAATTGCGGACTGATCTTGGAACTACCGATGTTGGTAGCATCTGCCCATGTTTCCCATGTCGGTGACTGCGTAGGGTTAGTTGTTCCACCACCCATGATCGTCGTCATTTGCGGGCCGTCACTATACGGAGCCTGTTGATGCGTCGTGGAGTAACCGGGGTTTCCGACAAGGTTCTCAGTTCCGCCAACCGTACCGCCGCCATTGAATCCTTGCTCCCATTGGTTTGTCACATCTTGGCCTTGTGCGTTTTTGATCTGCACGTACTCAAGATGGTATCCGCTCTCATGGTAGGATTGCAACGCTGCCTCGTCGTACCACTTCAGCGTCCCGCCCGGTGCTACGGTTGTCGTTGGAATCACTAGATGTGCCTGCGGCGGCTGCGTGGCTTGAATGTAATGGTAGTCGTAATCCTGCCCGTACTTGATATAGTTTCCATCTTCAAATGCCGCGCCGGATTCTTGCACGAGGTCGGAGAGATCGACTAAATGATCCCAATCACTATTTCCACGGACAGAATAGACAGCTTGCTCAAGTTGGCCCGAAGAGTACAACTGTTGCAGGTACGGGACGTTTGCGTTCAGCGCATTACCCCATGCGCTAATTTCATCTTGAGAACCCGCCGAACTGGATTGAGCGGTGTACAAATAGCCGTTATTTGAACTGATTTTCGTACCGCCGTTCTGAATCTCGTCAAAATGTAAAAGGTGGGTGTCCGTCAGATCGCCGTTGTTATTGATAACAACATAATCCTGTGCAAAATCGAAAAATGCTCCCTGCTCACCTTGCAGGTAGTTGCTTGGCTGCGATTGTTGTAACTCCAATGTAGACCCACCCAGAATTTCGCCTGCTGAATTGTATGTTCCGGCAGTTCCTGCGTAAGTGCCAGTTCCCGCGCTAGAAGTTGCATAGGCTCTGTGATGTGTCACATAGAAAATGCCGCCAGCTAACACAATTACCGCGAACGAGTACAAAACCTTTTTAGAGCGGAGAATGGCAATTTTTTTCGCCTTTGAATGTTTACCTCGCACGTTTTTCACCCCTTCACGACATCCGTTTATGTATGACAAAAACGCCCGTTCAGACGGGATTTCCCGCATGAATGGGCGTTTTTCATCTGTCCCTTAAAGAGGTTACTTGTACTGAACTACGATTGTACCGTCAGTACCTTTGGATGCTGTCTCCATGGCAAGCGTGTACCAAGAACCGTCGTAAAGTACCCCATATTCCAACGCACTGCCGCTAGAACTGCGAAGTAACACAGTCGAAGGTGGTGTACTGGTTCCACCGTTTTGCACATCCAAGGACGAGTAGCCATAGGCATCAGACGCAGCATGCCACGTTTTACCTCCGTCAAGGCTATAGTCATTGAGTACGCCGCCTCCGTTGACCACAAAATAGTTCCCATTCGTGGTGTCATAACCAGCATCACTGAGGCCCGGAATCGACGTGTAAACCGATGACCCGAATGTGACCGTAGTTTCGTCCACTTCCTTGATAACCTGTGCAACATCGTTTTGATAGGTTGATACGGGAATCTTCGAGCCAGAATCAACAAGCGTCGGCGACGGCTGATAAAGCAACTGAATTTTTCCGTTTCCGAGGTCTGAATACCCCCTGTTCAATGCCGACAGGTTAGTCACCATCCGTTGCAGGTCTGCTGACGACAAATCTCCAGAACTCGGCAAACCATCATTCAGACCAACGGAATTGGCAAGTCCTTCAGCAGAACCATTGGGCAAAAACTGTGTTTGATTCGGTTTAATGCCCCGCGAAATCATGTAAGCATAATCGATCTGGGTGGTTGTGAGCGGGTCGTTTGAACCAAATTTCGAACTGCTATCTGGTGCAAAGATTGCAGACCCGGTGTCTTCGGTCATTCCGTAACCTAAGTCGAACTTGTAGTCTTCTGTCAAAGCGTGAATAACGGGCCACTGCGCCGAACTCACGTCTGAATACGGATTCTGTCCGCTTGGATCACCTTTAATCCCTAACGCCTGCGCGAACGCCAAAGCCGCTTGTAGTTTGGTCGCTGCGCCCGTTCCCGTGGATGTTTGGGACTGGGAAACCATCGTCCAGTCAGTTCCATTCCAATTCGCCTGAATCCCGGCGTATCCGAGAGCCTTCTGCAAGTAGTAAACAGGGATGAAGGACGTTTCAATCGTTGTTCCGGCGTCGAAATAGGCGATGCGCGGTGCGAATGTTACGGCCCGCCCGTTGATCTGGATTGCCATTGTCCCCGATGTGATTTCAACAGGAGTCACGTTGGCGGGGTAATTTACCTTAGTACCCGCCGGGACTTGCAGATTCAAGATTCCATGTGTCCCATCCCAAGTCGTTTTGATGCCCATGTCTCCAAGTGCCTGATCCACGTAATAAAAAGGCAGAAAGCTCGTCGTGGCGGCGTTTGGGCCGCCGAATGGGTCTTTTGTTGCAATGTGCTTAGGCTGTGAGATTTGCTGCCCGTTGGCGTAAATCACTGTGTTGTAGTAGATGTAACTGCTACCTGTTGCAGCGTTCGCCACGACTGGCAGACTCGCCAACACACTTGCAACCATCAAACCCGCTGAAAGCCCCTTGAGAAGCTGTTTACGTGCCATGTTATCCACTCTCCTTGTCCTTGCAAATTAGTTGTATTTAACTACGAGTTTGCCGCCTTGAACTGACGCACTGACGCTGATCTCAGACGTTTCGTGACCGTTGTTTTCAAAGCCGATTACAAAACTGAGTCCTTTCGTTGCGCTACCTTGAACAATGACATCGTTTTTCAGTGCTTGACCGACCGTGCTGTAGCCGGATACAGTCATCTGGTGCCATGCTCTTCCTGTGCTGTAATCGCCTCCAGAAGCCCACGTTTGAAGTGTTGGAGTGCCTTGGAGTCCAGCAAAATTTGGCAGAACTGCGACAAGGTTGCGTCCTGTTTCAACAAGTTGCACGCGGTTGATGTAGCCAATCGCCTCGGCGATGTTGGCTTGTTGGGTGGTCAATGGAATACCAACAGTTCCCGCGAAATCCCCCGCTGTGGGGCGATACGACAACTCGTAGACACCTTTTTCCTTCGTCGTTTTGTACCCTGTCAAGGCCCGCTTTAGATTTGCCATCAGTTTTTCGAAATCCCCTGTGGTAAGGTTGTTCGGCGTTGTGACTCCATCATTCAATCCTGCCGAATCTGCCACCCCAACTGGGTTTCCGGCTGGCATGAAGCGGTATGAATCTTCGGGGATGCCGAATGCAGAGGCGAACGCTGCGTCCACTTGTTGCAATGTAACTCCATCACCACTGCCAAACTTTCCCCTTGCATCAGGAGAGAACATAGGCGAAACTGCCTGTCCATCGAGCTTACTTCGAGCCGTCACTGTTGCAATCATACCCGCGTCTTTGGTTGGTACATCGACAAAATGTGACGTGCCGACAGCCTTCATGTTGAACAACGAAGCCATCGTCATAGCCGCGTCGAGCTTTGTTTCCTGCCCAGATGTCGCAGGGGAGGGCGTTTCAGACGTTTGACCTGTGGTCAGAGCGAGTGTTTTTCCGTCCCATGAAACATGGATGCCAATGCGGTTGAGAACCCCTGCGAGAGCCGATTCCGGGACAAAGATGTTAGGGAGTCCGTTTGACATCTTGCCGTTGATGCAAGGTGTCGCGATCACTGGGTAGTCCCCGGTCGCTGTTCGCAACTGCAACAAGACCTGTCCTTGCGTTGGCTCCCAGTTGATGTTTGGCAAGCCGCTTAGGTCAGGCTGGATGGAACTTGGCAGCGTGATGGTCGTTATCCGGTCTGTTGCATCCCAAGTCACATCAACTCCGACTGATGCCGGGATAGAGTAGATCACTCCGGGAATCGACAACCAGTTTCCACCGTCCGTCAATTGGATTCCGTCAGATTCAGAATGACCGTTAAAAGTCACTGTGGGCTGTGTGAGTTGCCCTGTGATAGCGGCGTTCGCTTGGGTTATTGCAATGCTACTGAGTACAGCGAGTGCGCCCAACGTGCTCGAAATTGCGGCTGGTATGATTTTTCGTGGCATTTTTGACCGACCTCCTTACTATTTCAGAATCGGTATGACAAAATCGGTAAAATCCCGGTAAACTAACAGTCAAGATTCATCATCTTCGCGGTAAAGCCAAAGTATGGGTTCCTTTCTAACCGTTGAGCCGCTTATCGTTCCTTCGGAACTTGGTTCTCTCAGGGAGAGTCCAATCTACCGCCTCCGGCGGTTTACTCTCCGTCTCGCTTGGTTCTTAGATGCGACTTGGTTCTGGTAGTCATTGTATCGTCGTCACACCGTTTGCTGATCCTCGATCCCTGCAAGATAGTGCGTCTCTTCCCCTACAACGAAGAACTGCATATCAATGGCACTTTCATTCATTTCTCTCCACCTTTGTTGCAGCCACCGGGTACGTTCTATCGTTGGAGCAATCCACACGACCTTATTTACCCGTGGGTCTTTAGCCTCAAACAGGTTGGTGATATACAAAGAGAACTTCTTGCGAATTTGCCTCGAACTTTCCGTGGCGTTGTCGTATTCGATCCAAAACATGCCTTTCCCCGGAACCCATATTGCCGCGTCAGGACGGATGTATGTGCGCCGAATATCTGCGTCGTTGTTACCTTGTTTCTTCCGCAAGTTGTATAGCTCGTCCGAACTTTCCCTCGTACTAAACCACCTGACGCCTTCTCGACCGCGTGCTCGGATGTATCGCAATAAAATATCGTTGACTCCCAACTGATGCGAAATTTGGGCCTCCATCGTTACGATTTTGGCCTCAATATGCGATAACTGGTGCGCAAACCTAACGCCACTTTCAGCAAGCATGTAGACAGTCTCAGAATGGCGATCACGACTTGTAATGAGCATTTCGCGTTGTCGCAGTTTTAGAAGATGAGCATCCGTTTTGCTGCGTTTCCACAGCAGAAGCTCCATCAAATCTGAGCGGCGGATGCAGCCTGCGTCGAAGATTACCCCGACGATTTTCTCCATGTCCGTGTACTCACCGTTCGTCCAGTTCAAGATCATGTCTTTTCGCCTCCTTTATCTCGGTTCACTGAACGTCTCCGCGTTTTTGGTGCTAGTTTCGTGCCGCCATCATCATTGCGCTGCTCCTCGGCTTTTGCGGGCGTGAGAGAAGCGGAAGACGTTTGTGGTGCGAATTCAGCACTATTTATTGTTTTAGGTGACACATTCGCACCATCAACAGTGGAACCATTGAGTAAACCTTCCTCCGCCAACACCTTCATAACTGCGTACACAGCGTCCTTTGGAACAGGAGGAAGATGTAAATCTTTCTTGTCACCAAAAACGTACCCTTCTAAAACTGTTGCAACCAATTCTGAGATCGTCATTCCTCGCGCGTCAGCATCGCCTTTTAATAGCTCCGCAATCTCTTCGCTCACGTAGGTACTTATCTTCGTTTTCCGCAGTCCTGTTGGGTCTTTCGGCGGCCTTCCTCGGCCTCTTTTCTCCGTCACGCAATGTCACCTCATTTGTCGTTTGCCGCCACCGAAAACGGCCCCTGTAGACGTTCTGCGAATGGTGGAATCCAGATGTCCTCGGCATTGACCCGTACATACCTTTCGCTCTGTGGTCTAGGATGCGCCCGTCGGAGTCGATAACTCGCACATGTTGACGCGCGGTCACTGTCCACATCAAGCAAGTCCAAGTGGCACCAGCTATCGAAAAAGGCTCCTGAAGGGTTGCCCGACTGACGGTGGAACGCGCAGTTTGAACATGACTTGTTAAGCACGGCAGCCGATGGTCTGCTCCCTCGTAAAATCCTACTATCCGCACGCTCCCAGAGTTTGAGGTCGCCGTTCTCGACCAATGATGCAAGAAGCGTCCGCTCGTTTGTGGCGTCATAAATCAAAGGTGCCTCGGCCTTACCACCGTGGTTGTCCAGATAAACGTGGTCAGAAACCACAATGCTGACGTTCTCGCCCCTCATTGTGTGCGGTTCAGCGGCGTGAACTGCGCAGGCAAAGCGTTTTTCAAGCCGAGTGTGCGAGTCCAGTTGTGCGTAAGGTGAAAGCGTCAGAAACGCGAGTACAGCGTCCTCACCCCTACACTGCACTAGGATGTCGCCGGGGATTTGCGCTGCAATCGGGAAAACCAGCTTTTCACCTGCAACTGGCCTGTAGTAGCATCGCTCCACCGTTGAGTCAAACTTGCCTCCGATGCGAACAATCGCACGATCAAGATCAATGATTGCCATGTCCGTTCACATCCTCTAATTACAAGGAAATATATTTCTTATAATTACATATTACCGCCCAAAAGTTGCCTCGTCAAGGCATTTTGAAAGAATTTCTGTTCCTCAAAAATGTCCCTTTGCATACTCGATGACCCACTGACGAGTCCTTGCCGTTCGCGGGTTTGCTGGCCGCCCTAAAACAACGCACATAGTGATTTGCGCCCTTCCACGCGATGATTCTGGGGTGTGCATGGTCACGGGGTCGCAAGGGGCGGGAAACAGTCCTTGGCGGACGCGGGGTTGCGGGTGGTGGTGTTTTAGGGCGCGAGGCTGTTTCTACCGTTCCGTGGGGGGGGCTTGGGGGTTTCAAGAGTGGATTGCAGTGTACGGCGGTTCTGGCGGGATGACGTGGCATGGGGGGCGTGTCAGGGTTGCAGGGCGATGAAGGGATAGGGGTGAGGGGTATTGTAGTTGCGCCGGATAAAACTGGCTAAATGGAAGGCGGAACTGGCTAAATACACCCCAGAAGTGGCTAAATCAGAACCCGAACTGGCTAAATGAATCAAAGAGATATATTGCAGTTATCTTTATATATCAAGGATTTGCGAGATATTTAGTATCTCCATTTAGCCATTTAGCCACTTTTCTTCGGATACACATATATAACGAGGAGCGTTTTTTTTATGTTCGAGGTTTTCGTCAAAACGAATTATTTTCCCCATATACATACACACACCCCCCTAAAAGAACTGGCTAAATGGCTAAATGGACTCTTGGGAGTTATTCCAATTCTACTCCCTCAACTTTCCCCCGAAGAATGAAGTCACTATGACTCATTGTCGTTTAGCCACTTCCAGCACGATTTTTAGCCAGTTGTGTAATGGCATGAAGAAAAGCCAGCCCTTAGATGGACTGGCCTAATCAAAATCATAAGTCGTCTGTCTCTTGCGCTTTCCGTGCTACCCCAAAGTCCAACTGGTAGCGTTCATACGCACCGGGTGGCACTGTGATCGCCAATTTATCCAAACGAAAACAATAGAGGCGTCCACCGTACTCGACCCCACTCGGTTTACGCATCGTGACCTGACATTGGAGGCGACTCTTTTCTGTCGTGATGATTTTTTGTTTTGCCCACTCGCGTAGTATCTGACGAGGGGGCTTTTGGTGCGCCTTGAAGAAACTCGAAATTACATCGGCCTGGATAGCGAGGTGCCACACGCCATCTTTTTCGGTGATAGTACCGATGTACTCCCCATCAAATGGTTCCTTCGGTTTCCCTGTATCAACATCGATCTCCTCTAAATAACGTATTCGATTTGACTGCTTAATCAGAGCGTCCGTAAAAAGCGGGAGATAGCGTTCTGTCTCGACGGCATCTATGTCTGACATTTGGCTTTTTATAAACTCCTCAAATGCCTCATCAATGCCCCGGAAAAGAATGCCCGTGATTCCTTCCGGCAGAGAGTATCCGTACTCGATGAGATACTTCAATCCAACACGAACCAAAGCGACAATCTTCGCACGGCGGTTGAACAATGAATGGTTTTCAATGTCAGCCGGAATCAACTTTGAGGATGCTTCATACTGAACGCGATAGTCGGCTTCCACCTTTTCGCATAGCTTTGTCCACGATCCATCAGTGATCTCGATCAACTTTTGAACCATTGCACGGCCTCCGTTGCCGTGATTGTTGGATAACTCCTGCATCATCTTCTCTTGGTCTTTCTTTACCCGTTGGATGTCATCCTTGGTACGGGTTTCGTCATGCGGATTTGGAAACGGCGGGTCAAACGTGAACACACGTTGCAATTCACCCTGCTTCGCTGTACTCGGATTGACGAAGTTTTCGTTATTGGCAAGTAACATCGTACCGAAAATCTGCGGATTGTGGCGCAATCCACCACCCTTTGTCCCCATCAACTTACCGCCACCATCACCGAGGACGTGAAGCAACATACCGGGGTCTGCATTGTTCCCGCCTTTTCCTGCCTGATTCCCTGCTTGTGCTTCCTGCCATACGTTCGGGAGGTCAGATCGCACAATCATGCTCTGAGTCGCTGCGAACTGCGTCATTTGGAAGTTACGCACGCTGTACGGTGCTCCGTAAATGCTGATAGCAGCACCGACAGTCGTACTCTTACCTGTACCAGTTTGAGCCGAGACGTATTCTGAGCAGAATCCGAAAAGATCAACGATACCTGACATTTTGGCGGGGCGCATCAGGATAGACGCTGCCGCTG
Source organism: Alicyclobacillus fodiniaquatilis (assembly GCF_042678105.1). NCBI lineage: Bacteria > Bacillati > Bacillota > Bacilli > Caryophanales > Alicyclobacillaceae > Alicyclobacillus > Alicyclobacillus fodiniaquatilis. The sequence goes on along the minus strand of NZ_JBHUCX010000024.1, from coordinate 41,609 downwards.
TGCCAACTGCGAAAGCCAGTTTCTTGTATCTGAACATGGTTTCCACAAGTGCTTCGCGTTCCTTAACAATATCGCCCTTAACGGAGAGTTCCGACATCAACTGTTGCTTGTTTGTATGCAATTCAATCGGCATCGAACCAAAACTTTGTTCTGGAAACACGAAGAAAATTTGATCGTTGACGTTGTGCCATCCCAAACGGCTTGTCCCAAGTTCGGGTTCCAGACCAAACCGTGTACGAATGAGATCGTAGCCTTCATTCAGGTACTTACCAAACACCTGTTCTTCTTTGAATGAGCACCCAATGTCTTTAATTTCACCGATCTTGCGCTTGTCGGAGAACGCAGAAGGTGCGCACGTAATCTCTTTCCATCCCTCGTCCCGCGTCCGAGTGTAGATCACAGCCTGAATTTCGCTCGTGGTGATGTCTTTGCGCCACCCTGCGATGTAAGTAGGCTGCGAACTGACTTCCTCAAAACCCATGTTACCTTGTGATGTGGAAACGAACTTTTCAACGCCATCTTCCGAATACTTGTAGCCCGTTGGAAGCGGAAGTTCGTGGTGTTCTTCCGGTGCATCAGGCCACACTTCACCAACCGTGCTTGTTTTGGTCAACAATTCGGCAGCTTCGCGTTCAGCAACGGCCTTGACCGCATCATCTAGTTTTTTGCTTGTGTACTTCGCCCGTTGACCTTTCTTCCGGGCATCGCCCTCGGCTGAAATCAAACGATCTTTCTCAACGTCATAGCGAATCGAGTCCAGCTTCTTAATCGCCGCCAGAACCCGTGCTACTTCCTGCATCAAGTCATGCGGGTCTTCACCGTTGCGAAGGCGTGTTTCCAGAGCCTTAGATTGTTCGATCAAAGGTGTGATGTTGTCTGCGGCAATACGGAAATTTGGCTGTTGGTACGCTGTTGTTTGTTCTTCCGCATCGTAACTTGTGGTGCTGCCTTCTTCATCATCCTCGGTAACGTCGATGACAGGGGCCACAGCGGTTGCACCATCGGTTTCGACTGTATAGGTATGAAGTTGTTCCTGCTCATCGTGCTCTGTTTCAGATGACAAGGAATCCATGTACGCCCCACGCTCCTGTTTCCGACGTTCCTCTGCGATCTTACGACGTTCTTCCAGTTCTTCCGGGGTCGGCGGCGGTGCTCCCCACGGGCCTCGACCGCCCTGTTCTTGGTTGTATGCCATGCGAACGTGATAAGACGGGTTCTTGTCCAATTCGAAAAGTGGACAATTCTTGCACTGTTCCAATGGGTGATCCGCTTGTGCTCTATGACAGCTACGCGGAGCCATATCCGCCGTGTCCTTCCATTTACGGCCCGTATCACGCTTGCTGTAACGGTCTTTATCGACCGAACTCCATTCATGGAAGATGGTTTCATCATCTGTCATTGCATGGCCCCAAGAGGCCATCGTAATCCAGTCCTCATAGCTGACATCGTTTGCACCTGCTTCGGACGCGAAGTAATCGATCCGTGCGCATAATGCAGGGGCTTTTTCGCGTATGATTTCATTGGGTACAGGTTCCCAAGGTCTTGTATCTCTTGGCTTATCAGAATAAGCGCGAGAGCCACCAGCGTTCTTGATGACTTCGATCAAAGTCTGGGGTGCCTGCGCCAGAGATACATCGTCAGGAGACAAACCTTCTACCCAGTCATAACGATTCCCGGATTTGTGTTTACCGGGCGGAACAACAACGTACCCACGATAACCACGAACATCAAGGCCCGGATAATCGCCTTTCAGATTGACTGCATTTGTTATGATGGTGCCATCAGTCGGCCAAGCGAAATAGATATGTAAGCCACCGCCGCCTGTTTTTACGCGAACTGTTGCAGGGAGTTCGCCGATTTCGGATTCGAGTTTCGCCAAAGACTCGTATCCGCCGTTTTTTTCATCAACGTCCAATACCCAAACGCCTGACTCTTGGCCGCACGCTAATGCCCAGTTAGTGTCCGGCCACTGTTTTTGCCATTTCGCCAGTTGAATAAGGTCTGTCGTGGCATTTTCCGGCCAAGATGTGATGCGCGGGTGTTTCCCCTTGTTCGGACACTCGGGGCGACCGCATGTGCATTCTCCGTCAGCTTTCGTGCTGTTCACGGGGAAAATGCGCCATCCAAGTCTCGAAAACATTTGCAGCGTTGTTGGCTTACTGCCGCTTGAAATTGACCCCATGTCAGCGTTATAATGCTGATGAGGCTGATTGTCGTGATCGATCACGATGATCCCTCCAGTGTCCCAAACGCACCGCTAATGCGTTGGGATGTTGGTTGTACTGTACGGAGCTAAAGGAACTGAGACGGTTTTGCAAAGACCAGCGTCCTACCGCTGGTCTTTTGCTTTGTTAAGCCGCCTCGACTACACTGCGATGTACGAGCCACGAGTGCCCGATTTTTTTCGCGATTACTTTACCTTCCCGTGCCCACTCCTGTACGGTTCTTGGACTTACCCCTAGTACCATTGCGGCGTCACGGCAACTCATCCACTCCTTCATTTGCATGTCACCTCCATGTCGTTTAGTGTCGATTACTGACGATTACAGATAGAGTGTAGACCTTTTCCTTTCAAAAGCGTTAGGCGCACATTGACCCTATAATTCTGTTAGGATTCTGGGGTGCCGAACGCCGAAAATACCGCTCGAAGTACAGTCCGTAGGACGAGCGGGTGTAAAAGTAAAATCCGACGGATATTTACCATTTGATCCCAAATAAAAATGAGACGAGGAAACCTTTGGGGCAGAAAGGAAAGAATTTTTTGTGACAATTTTGTGAACAAAAGAAAAAGGCCACAAGTTTCCCTGTGGCCTACGTCATTTGAGTGAGGTGTAACGGATAAATTAGACTGCCTAAAGTAATTGTAAACCCGTGATTTAACTGATTCCCCAGTGTTCAAGTGTCTTTAGAGATGTGATTTCTCACTGTCTTCTCACTGACGAATAGTTGTGCGGCAATCTCCTTTGTTGTCTTATCCTGGACCAGGAGTTCAAAGACCTCCCGTTCTCTGTTTGTCAATAACGATTTCAGACGCGCGTCCTTTTCAGAAGACATCCCCCTTATCCCTCCTTGTCAATCTGATACAAGAGCGGGATACAGTCAGGGTATAGTATGACTTTGGTTCAACCCATGTGCCGCAAAAGCGCAACATGGGCAAGAATTTATTGATATCGGGCCATTGGGAATGAATACCGCTCCTCCCGGAGGGCACACACAGATGAGTGCTTAGCAATACGCGCCTTTTAGCGTCTTGCGCCCTCCAGTTCTTCAACAGCCGCCTTCAACTGCTCCATGCCTTTCACCAACAACTGCCGCGGACAAGCAATATTCACGCGCTGAAAGCCTTCCCCTTCGCGGCCAAACAGATGCCCTTCATTGAGCGCCAAACCTGCTTTATGGACAAAAAAGCGATCCAATTCTTTTACACTTAAGTTCAATTTTGTACAATCTAACCAAACCAAGTAAGTCCCTTCTGGCTCAATCACACGAATCTGCGGCAAATGCTCGGCAACAAACCCCTTTAGATACTCCAGATTGCCCTCCAGGTACTCCAGCAAGGCGTCCAGCCATTCAGCGCCGCCCTCGTACGCTGCAATCATCGCCTCGATACCGAAAATGTTTAATTCCCCCATCGAAGCTTTGTTCAACATGGCCTCATAGCGCTTTTTCAGTGCTGGATTGGGCGCGATCACATACGCGGTCGTCAACCCGGCCAAATTAAATGTTTTGCTTGGCGCTGCGCACGTCAAGGAATGCTCCGCGAACTGTGGCGACAAGGAGGCGAATGGCGTGTGCCGATGCCCTCGGAAAATCAGATCCGCATGAATTTCATCGGAGATGACCAATACCCCATGCCTTAAACAAATTTCACCGACGCGCTGCAATTCTTCAGGCGTCCAGACACGCCCAACCGGATTGTGTGGGCTGCAGAGAAACATCACTTTCGCCTGCGCCGCCTTTATCTCCAAATCCGCAAAGTCGATTTCGTAACGGCCATTGCGCTCCACCAGTGGATTTTCAATCACTTTTCGATCCCACACCGAGATCACCTTCTTGAACGGGTGATATACAGGCGGTTGAATCAACACACCGTCTTGAGGTTCCGTAAATGCTTGAACAATGACAGACAAAGCCGGCACTACCCCTGGCGCTGGCGCGATCCAGTCGCGTTCAATTTGCCAGTTGTGGCGTGTTTTAAACCATTTGACGATGGCTTCAAAATACGCGTCCTGCTGGACTGCGTAACCATACACCCCATGCTCAGCACGTTTGACAATGGCATCAATCACACATTGAGGTGATGAAAAATCCATATCTGCTACCCACAACGGGATGACATCTTCACTGCCAAAACGTTTGCCGACGGCATCCCATTTGGACGCGCCCGTATTTCGTCTATCAATGACCGCATTAAAATCGTAGGTCAATCTGATAACCCCCATTCTTCTCGGAGCATGCTTCAACCATGCATGTTGTATACATTTTGCAATCGGAAAACGATCCCTATAATAATCTACCACACGTGCTGCATTGCATCACGCACAGCAAACCGATGAACCACTAGAAACGGCTATTCCTCATCAAAATGGCATAGACTAGGTGCCATCAGCGCAAATTTCTGATATTTTCACTTGCGAATTCGGCAGTTTTTCTCTAATTTATACATAAGGGGTCGGAAAACAAGGTTTTATGTGCGAGCTGTTGATATATCATTGCAAAGACTTCTCTAAACATCGGGCTCTTGCATGGCGCAAGATGATGAAAATCGCCGAATGCGCTATTTCTCCGTCTGCACATCAAAAACAATGGAAAGGGACGTCTGCATGGCTCAAAATATACGCGTTCAGCACACTGAACCAAGGCGTTTCCTGCAGCCTGCCTCCGGCTACCTACAAGATTATGATTACACGTTGAACCCGTTTGTCGGCTGCGTGTTTGCTTGCAAATACTGCTATGTGCGCGCAATGCCCATCGCCCGTTTTCACGAAGGGCAGTGGGGAAACTATGTCGATGTAAAACAGTTGGATAGCGCTTCTTTTACGCGAGAACTCATCGCTGCGCGCAAGCGAGGCGCTGTGCGCATTTTCATGTCGTCCAGCACAGACCCCTATCAGCCGATTGAATATCGTGAACAACGTTCACGGACACTGCTGGAGCAGATGGTCGCGCATGCTGATCTCGTCGACTTTTTATTTATCCAAACCCGGTCGCCTTTGGTCACACGCGACATCGATTTACTCCAAGCTCTGGCGCAGCGCGTGATGGTCAGCATGACCATCGAAACAGACCTCGAAGACGTCAGACGGCGTTTTACACCCTATGCGCCGCCTCTGCCCAAAAGATATGAGGCCTTGCGCACACTGCGAGACAACGGCATTTTAACGCAGGTTGCCGTCTCACCCGTTCTTCCTGCCAGTGACCACTTTGCTTCATCACTGCGAAATCTGGCTGACTATGTCGTCATCGACGATTACTTTATGGGAGACGGCGCGAGCGGCAAACGGACCAAGCAGTTGCATGTGGAGGAATTGTACACACCAGATGAAATTGAGAACTGGTATCAGCCGCATGCTTATCAAAAGACACTGACGCAGTTTCAAACGATTTTTCCAGCGGAACAAGTCTACGTCAGCCGCATGGGGTTTCTGCCGCCGGCGGATCGAAAATAAAATGACCAATGCGCTCACCGCATTGCAGGGAGGAACAACCATGCGTGAAAGTGTACCGCTTTATAAACAATTAAAATCGAGAATCCTTGAACAGATTCGCCAAGGTCATTGGAAGCCGGGACAACAGCTTCCATCAGAAGCTGAACTTTCGCTCGAATTTGACGTGAGCCGGACAACCGTGCGTCAAGCGCTGGGGGATTTGGTGAGCGGTGGATTTGTCATTCGCCGTCAAGGCAAAGGGACATATGTGGCGGAGCGCGTGTTCACATCTTCTGCTACCACCTTGTACGGGTTTGCCGAAGCGCTGCGAGAACTAGGCGTCGACGTCATCGTGCGGATCGAACGGCTGGAAGAACAAAAATGTCCACCACAAATCGCCGCTGCTTTAGGGGTTTCCGAGGGCCGCAAAACATTGCTCATCGAACGGACAGCTTGGGTGGAAAACGAATGCTATTTTCGGGATAAGTCATATATCTTGCCTCCGTTTCATTTGGATATCGGAAAAATATCGCAGCAACCGGATGCGTTTGACTACATTTATGGCTTTTTCGAGCAAAACGGGGTCCGCATCAACTCCGGCCATCAAACCATTGCTGCGCAATTGGCGACGGATGCCGATTGCGAACAATTTAGCTTGGAAGCGCCTGCACCCATGTTGGTCATCGAGCGGATTACGCGGGACGAGACCGGCGCTGCCGTCGAATTTTCCGAGGTGCGATATCCTGCGGAACGCTACCAATTCAGCGTCAATTTATTGCGTCAGGCAGATGCGGTCAAGTAAAAATCCCTAATTCACGTGCAGTCATATGGCTGCACGAGGTGGGCTGCTTCACAATGCCTGAGCTTAAAAAGCATAATATATATCAATAAACTCGGAAATAAAAAGTGGTATACAGCCCAAAATACATTTCATATAATAAAAGGAGAACTTGTAATGATGACATAACATATTTACTATTTGGTGGTGACTTGTCATGATGACACAACAAGCCTTTCGCCGACTTACGCATTACTTTCCGTTACCCATCCTCACAAATCGGCAGCACTACCATTGGTTGATTGTCTGTACCGTCTCCATCGGCGCTTTCATGGCCGCTCTGGATGCCAGTATCATCAACATCACACTCGTCAACCTCGAACATTCATTTCAAGTATCCATGGCCACCATTGAATGGGTCAGTCTGATATACCTGCTCACACTGGCAGCGCTCATCGTTCCCTTTGGCAGCCTATCCGACATTTTGGGCCGACGCCCCATGTACACTTGTGGATTTCTCGTCTTCATCATCGGCTCGTTCCTCTGCGCCATTTCACCGTCTCTCGGCGCATTGCTCTGTTTTCGTGTCATTCAAGGCGCTGGCGCCGCTATGCTGCAGGCGAACAGCGTATCCATCATCACAGCCGCATCTCCGTCGTGCGTTCGCGGCAAGGCAATCGGCATTCAGGCGTTTGCGCAGGGTCTTGGCCTCAGTGTCGGCCCATTGGCCGGTGGTTTTTTTATCGATCACGCCTCATGGCACACCATCTTCATGATCAACGTGCCCATTGGTATCTTTGGCATTCTGATGGCGCTCATGATCTTGCCATGTTCCACTTCCCGCGAAAAGCGAGCGCATTTTGATGGTCTTGGCGCACTCCTGTTGGCCTGCGCATTGGTCAGCATCATGTATTTGCTCAAAGAAGGCACAAACAACATCGGGCTGCTGGGCGGTGGCCTCCTCGTGATCGTCATCATCCTCTTGTTATTGGGATTCTTCTTCTGGGAGCGCAAAGCCAAACGTCCTCCCCTCGTTCAGATTGCCTATTTGGCGAAACGCGAGATCTGGTTGGGCAATTTGACGGGTATCCTGTCTTTCAGCGCAATGTATGCTGTCACCTTGCTTGGCCCATTTTGGTTGATTCACGAACGTGGGTTCAGTTCCTTGACTGCGGGATTGTACCTGTGTGCGGTCCCCATCGGCATGGCCATTTGTACACCGCTGGCTGGCGCTTTGGCGGACCATGTTCCAGCACGCCAATTGACCATGGCTGGGATGATGCTGGTCTTTCTAGGCGCGCTCTGTTTGGCCGCCGCCCCAACATCCCTATTCGTCTTTCTGCTTGGCCTCTTCCTCGTGGGATGTGGTCTCGGCACTTTTACGCCGCCCAACAATGCGAAAGTGATGGAAGCGACCGCAGTCGCCCATCTTGGCGTCGCAGGCAGCATCCTCAACATGTCCAGAACGATAGGCATGGGGCTTGGTGTCACCATCGGCGGCGTGACTTACGATTTGTTTGTGCAGATGTTCGGCGCGCAGCATCTGATATCCGCATTTCGAGCCTCGTTTCTCGTCGCGGCGATCATCGCGCTTCTGACCGTCATTATCCTCTTGTGCAACAGACCGTCAGCTGCGCATCAAGACACACAAAAAACCGCCTAAGTCCGGATGGCCTCAAGCGATTTTTTGTGTGTCCACAGGTTTTTAACGAAGCCAAAAGACGCTTTTCAGCTTGCGACCATACTCAAGCTGGTGACTGCAAATGTTCGACATTTGCGTCCACGCGATTTTCTGCCTTTGCCCGCCGTTCGCAATCCTCATCGCAAAAGCCGTGATACACTTTCTCGCATTCCTCGCAACACAGATGCTGACGATGACAGTCCAGGTACCCACAATTGATGTAGCGATCACAAGGGGCATGGCAATGCTCACATTGACTGATAACCACATCTTCGTCTGTGTAATTGACACGAACAGCAATGCGCTCGTCAAACACATAACACTTTCCGTCAAACAAGTGACCGCGCACTTCTGGATCTTTGCTATAAGTGACGATCCCGCCATCCAATTGATAAACATCCTCCACACCTTGGCTGATCAAGTACGCGGACAGCTTCTCACAGCGAATCCCACCTGTGCAATAAGTCAGCACTTTTTTGCCGGCAATTTCGTCTTTATGTTGTGCGAACCACTCCGGAAATTCGCGAAATGCCCGGATATCCGGTCGGATTGCGTTGCGAAAATGGCCAATGTCATACTCATAATCATTGCGCCCGTCAATGACGACAACATCTTCTGATTCAAGATACTGATGAAACGCTTTTGGCTGAAGGCGTTTGCCAGTCACTTCCGTCGGATTTACATCATTCTCCAATTGCAAATTGACGATCTCGCTTTTGTGGCGAACATACATCTTTTTAAAAGCGTGGCTTGAAGATGGATCCACCTTAAACACCATCTCTGCAAAACGCGCATCCTGATGCATCGCCGTCATATACGCATCTGTCGCCTGCTTTGTGCCAGATACAGTTCCATTGATGCCTTCTTCGGCCACGATGATACGCCCGCGCAGATCTAGCGATTGACAAAAGGCCAAATGTTCCGCTGCAAACGTTTCTGGATTTTCAATCTTGGTGTACATATAGTACAGGAGGATTTGGTAATCTTGCATTGAAATTAACACCTCCAGTGTTCTCGACCTGTTATTATACCACGGTTCAAACAAACAGTCACCCAATGAAACCATGCCTGGCTGCAACTCATTTTACCTGCACACCTAGATATGTCCATTGAAAAACCGTCGGCCGTGGTGGCCGACGGTCAAAACATTCATAACCGATGTGTGGACAACGAACCCCGTGTGGTGAAAAAATCAGCTGCCACCCTGTGTTTGCGTTGTACTGCTCGGTACTTCACTTGGGCTGGCAATCAACCATTTACCATCCACTTTTTTGACATACAATGCGCCGCCAGATTCATTGGAAAACTGAACCTCGGCCAAATCCCCCTTTTGATTGAGGAGGTGATAAGACGCTTCAGCAGGGTCAATAGAACTTTTGAACGAGAATAACGTCCCATGCCAACCAGCCTGATTTTGAAATGTCGGCGTCAGCAGTTTGTACGCACTATCATACTGATTCAGTTCCACAAACCCGACAAAACGCTGTACCGTATTCACTGGCGTATTCGTTTGCTTTATGACTGGACGAAGCAGGAAAAAGCTGCCGAACAACAAAACTAAAAGGACAATCACCAAGACGATAAAATGATTGGTTTTTATCCGTCGACGGCGCGCTGCAATGGTATCAGCGTTCATAGCTAACCTCCAAATGAGGAAATATGCCATCTTCTGGCCTGTATAAAACCCAACGTTCCTTTACCTGTCATTGCATCAAATCGACACCAAGCTGGCTCAACTGTTGTTGCAACAATTTCTGCTCCGCTGGCGTCAGCATCTTGTGCACATCAGCCAAAGCACTTTCCAGCAAAGCGACATCATTTTTGCCAAACGCCTGCTGTCCCTTGAAGTTTTCCGCGAGCCAAGCTCTGTCGCTGGCGGACAACTTGCTGTCGATGACGGTGCTCAACTGCTGCTCAGCTTGTGCAGGCGGCTCTTTTTCCAGCGTATTGACAATCTTCGTCCAATCCGCTGGCGTCAATTTGCTGAATAAGGTTTTTACAATGTCGAGCAAGCGCGCGTCATTCACGCTGCCGAGTTTCAGATCACTCGACGTTGATGAATGAGCGGCAGTCGGCTGCAAGTGGCTCGCATCACTCGAACTCTGTTGCGCCATTGCCGCCAATACGCCACTTGACGTCTTTTCACCCGTTGGACTGCGATGCTGCTGCACCCACTGTCCAACGCGATGAAACGCTTGAGAAATTTGTTGGTCTAGTCCCTTTTCTTGATGTGTATTCAAATCATGAATATAGGTTCCAACGGTGAACGTGGTAAATAGACCAATCGCCACCAATGCCACCGCTTCAACTGTTCGATTCCGCACGCATGGTCACATCCTCTCAGATGTCAGTATGACCATGCACGTGGAAACTAAAACCAACGAAAAATCCCCACAACATCAATCAAAACACGATCCATGCTTATTTGCGCAACCAAGCACCGAGTGCATGGAAGGTGGTTTGGCGGTTCATTGCCGCGATGGACGTGGTCAACGGAATGCCTTTCGGACATACCTGCACACAGTTCTGCGCATTGCCGCATTCCTCAAGACCGCCGTCGCCCATCAGCGCCTGCAGCCTGTCTTCTTTGTGCATTGCGCCCGTCGGATGCATGTTGAACAAGCGCGCCTGCGAAATCGCAAACGGCCCAATAAACGACGATTTGTCATTTACGTTCGGGCAAGCCTCGACACATGCGCCACATGTGAAACAGCGTGACAGCTCATATGCGGTTTGTTGATCGCGCTCCGACATCCGCGGCCCGGGTCCCAAATCATACGTACCGTCAATCGGCACCCAAGCTTTAACGCGTTTGAGCGCGTCAAACATGCGGCTGCGATCCACCACCAAGTCACGGACAACGGGGAACGTCCGCATCGGTTTAATCGTGATGGGCTGCTCCAGTTGATCCACCAATGCCGTACAAGCTTGGCGTGGTTTGCCGTTGATGACCATTGTGCAGGCGCCGCAAATTTCTTCCAGACAGTTCATTTCCCAAGTCACCGGTGCAACATCTTCACCGGCCTTGTTCTTTGGTGTGCGTTGAATCTCCATCAAACAGGCGATGACGTTCATGTTCTTGACATAAGGAATGACAAACTCTTCTCTATACGGCCGTGATTGCGGATCTTTTTGTCGTTCAATCACGAGATGAACAGTACGTGTCGCCTGTGCTGTTGCTTCACTGCTTACGCTCATTGTGATGACGCCTCCTTGCTCACGGCGTAATTCCGCAAACGCGGTTTAATCAATGAAACGTCAACATCTTCATAGGACAGTTGCGGCCCATCCTCAGTGAACTTCGCAATGGTCGTTTTCAGGAAACGCTCATCATCGCGATCGGGAAAATCAGGCTTGTAGTGCGCCCCGCGACTCTCATCGCGATTGAGCGCGCCCAATGTGATGACCCGTGCCATATGTAACATATTGCGTAAATGGCGGGTAAACTGGGCCATTTGGTTTTCCCAGCGGGAAGTGTCGACCATGTTGATCCGCTTCCAACGCTCCTGCAGTTCTTGGATCTTCTCATCGGTCTTTTTCAGGCGATCATTGACACGGACCACAGTGACATTCTCGTTCATCCACTGTCCGAGTTCTCGGTGCAATTGGTACGGATTTTCATCACCGGTCATGGTCAAGATGCGTTCGAAGTCATCCTGGTACTTCTTTTGATATGACTCAAACACCGATTCTGGAATGCTGTCGGTCGATTTTTTGATATTGTGCGCATAGCGAACCGCATTTGGCCCGGCCACCATGCCGCCGTAAATACAAGAGAGCAGCGAATTCGCGCCTAGCCGATTGCCGCCGTGATACTGGTATTCCGCTTCGCCTGCGGCAAACAGGCCAGGGATGTTGGTCATTTGGTCGATGTCGACCCAAAGACCGCCCATCGTATAGTGCACAGCCGGGAAAATGCGCATGGGCACTTTGCGTGGGTCATCGCCGACAAACTTCTCGTAAATATCGAGAATGTTGCCGAGTTTCACGTTCAACACGTTTGCCGGAATATGCGACAGATCTAGAAACACTTGATTGTCGCCGTCGACGCCCAAGCCCATCTCCACACAGACTTTGTGAATCGCCCGCGTAGCGATATCACGGGGAACCAAGTTGCCATATTCCGGGTACATTTCCTCAAGGAAGTACCACGGTTTCCCATCCTTGTACGTCCAGATGCGACCGCCCTCGCCGCGCGCCGACTCGGACATCAAGCGCAGCTTGTCATCTCCCGGAATGGCTGTCGGATGCACTTGAATCATCTCGCCATTGGCGTACATGACCCCTTGCTGATACAGCTCTGCACCCGCGGAACCGGTGTTGATCATTGAATTCGTGCTCTTGCCGAAGATGAGGCCATTGCCGCCTGTGCACATGACGACAGCGTCCGCCTTGAAGTAATGAATTTCCATGGAACGCAAATCTTGCGCGCAAATGCCGCGGCAAATCTGTTCATCATCCAAGACAGCGCCGAGAAAGTCCCATCCCTCAAATTTTTCAACGAGACCTTGAACTTCATAACGACGCACTTGCTCGTCCAACGCATAAAGCAACTGTTGGCCCGTGGATGCCCCAGCAAACGCGGTGCGGTGGTGCTTCGTGCCACCAAAACGCCGGAAGTCCAACAAGCCTTCAGGTGTCCGGTTGAACATGACGCCCATCCGATCCATCAAGTGGATAATGGCGGGTGCAGCTTCGCACATGCCCAGCACCTGACGTTGGTTTGCGAGAAAATCGCCGCCGTAGATGGTGTCGTCAAAATGTACCCACGGCGAATCGCCTTCACCCTTGGTGTTGACAGCGCCGTTGATTCCGCCCTGCGCGCACACAGAGTGGGACCGCTTGACGGGCACAAGTGAAAATAGCTTCACCGATGTGCCCGCTTCAGCAATTTTAATGGCGGTCATGAGGCCAGCAAGCCCACCACCTACAACGATAATGCTTTGATCTGCCATGCTAAATCCCCTTCCTTACGCTGTGTGCATGAACGCGATGAGGGATGCTACACCCATACCTGCCAACACAACAAAGATAATCATGGTCACCCAAGCCACAATACGTTGCGAACGCGCGCCGACCGTGATGCCCCAGTGAATGCAAAACGACCACAAACCATTTGCGAAGTGGAATGTCGCTGCGACAACCCCGACGATCATAAACCAGAAATACGCCGGATTTGAGACGAGATTGTGAACCATGTCAAACGTGGGCGCATTGCCGGAGAAGCGTGTCGTCCACAAGTGGAAAATGATAAACACGAATGTAATGACTCCAGTAATGCGTTGTACTGCGAACAACATGTTGCGTCCCCAAGAGTACTGACCAGCGTTGTAGCCCGATACAAAGGCCACATACAAGCCAAAGACGCCGTGATACGTGATCGGCAAGAAAATAAACACGAACTCAACAAAGTGCAGGAGCGGTATTGACTGAATCGCGTCGACCGCCTGATTAAATGCTGCCGGTCCTTGTAATACTGTCGCATTCGTAAAAAGGTGCTCCAGCAAAAACAAACCTACCGGTATGACCCCAGCTAGTGTATGTAGCCGGCGCCACAAGAACTCGTGGTTCTTGCTTTGGGCTTGTGCTACTGCCACAAGGTTGCCTCCCTTCAACTCCTACCAGTCCAATACATATGTAACGGCAGTCGCATGCGACTGCCAACCGGATAGGGTGCCCTGATTCCTTTTTAAATTTTAATGATTGAAAAGAACCGGGTCAAGAAAACAAGAAATTTAAGTGATCATTGATCCTGTGAAATAGTCGATGCGCGACCTTGATTTTGCTGTTGCCGCACGCGTTCGAGAATTTGTTCCGCCAGTTTTTCACCAATGCCAAGACTGCGGAATTCGTTGACGTCAGCGTTCACCATCGCGCGGATCGACCCAAAATGTTGCAGCATGGCCTTGCGTCTCTGCGGTCCCACACCAGGAATTTCATCGAGCAACGACACCAGCCCAGTCTTTTTGTGCGTCTGTCGATGAAACGTGATGGCGAAGCGATGCACTTCATCCTGGATGCGTTCAAGCAGATAAAATCCCTGTGAATGACGGTTGATATGGACAGGCGCCTCCAAGTCCATAAACAGCAACTGACTCGTCCTGTGACGGTCGTCCTTGACCAGCGAACAGACTGGCACATCAATGCCCAGTTCGTTTTCCAGCACATCCATCGCCGCATTCAACTGCCCGCGCCCGCCATCAATGACAATCAGATCCGGCAGCGGCTTTTCCTCGCGCAACAACCGGCTGTAGCGTCGGCGCAGCACTTCGCGCATTGAATTGTAGTCATCCGGGCCGACGACCGACTTGATTTTATACTTGCGATACTCCGCTTTTGCCGGTTTGCCATCGATGAATACAACCATCGCCGCGACAGGATCCGCCCCTTGAATGTTCGAATTGTCAAAGGATTCGATCCGCCGCGGCGTGTTGATTGCCAACAGTTCTCCCAGTTCAATCACTGCGCCTAGCGTCCTATCCATATTCCGTTCCATCAGGCGCAATTTTTCGTCAAGCGCTTGCACCGCATTTTGTGTGGCCAGATTGAGCAAATCTCGCTTTTGTCCCCGCTTCGGTTGGTTCACCTTCGCGGTCAAAATGGTCGCCAAAGCCTCACACGGCACCCCTTCCGGCAGAAGCACCTCTTTTGGCACATCCGCGCGCTCATGATAGAACTGCTCGACATAAGACATGAAATCCTCCGCTGGATCACCAAAGTGCGGCATGATGTTGACCGAACGGGCAATCAGTTTGCCCGCGCGCACATAAAACACCTGCACGGACAACAAGCCCTTTTCCGCCGCAAAACCAAATACGTCCCGTTCCACGTGATCTGGCGTCGTGATTTTCTGTTCTTCCATAACTTGCCCAATATGGCGAATTAAATCACGTAATTCTTTGGCGCGTTCAAAATTGAGTGACTCTGCAGCCGCTTCCATTTTCGTCCGCAAGTCAGCGACTACCGCCTCGTGACCGCCATTGAGGAACTGTGTGATCTCTTTGACCATCTGCTGATAGGTGCTCTGCTCCACGGGAAACTCGCAAGGAGCCAAACACTGATTGATATGGTAGTATAGGCAAACCTGTTTTTTCAGCGTCTGGCATTTGCGCAACGGATACAGACGGTCCAACAGCCGTTTGGTCGCCTGTGCGGCAAATGCGCTCGGATAGGGGCCAAAATATTTGGCGCCGTCCTTTTTAACACGGCGCACAATTTGCAGCCGCGGATGCACCTCACGGGTAATTTTGATATACGGATACGTCTTATCATCGCGCAGCATGATGTTGTACGGCGGCATATGCTGCTTGATGAGATTGCATTCCAACACCAACGCTTCGGCCACTGTATCGGTGACGATATACTCAAAGTCGGCGATATTGCCAACCAATATCTGTGTTTTCCGATCATGCGAGCCGGTAAAATAAGAACGCACACGATTTTTGAGCACTTTCGCCTTGCCAACATACAAAATTTCACCGGCCTCGCCTTTCATCAGATACACACCAGGTTTTGCCGGGAGCAAAGAGAGCTTATCTTGCAGCGTTTGTCGCAACTTCCTCACCTCTGGCCCACGCGTTATTGAACTTGAGAAACGACCAACTTTTGGCCAGACTTGCTATGTGCCGTATTATCGTCGCCTATCCACAACATGTAGGAGTCATAGACAATCAATTGTGCGACAGCATCATTCAAGTTGTTCGCAGCAACAGACGATTTATCTGGCGTCAGCGGCGCCATGGAAACCTGGAAACCTGCGTCTTTCTCCGAAGCCACGGGTGTCGTTTCCACCCACCACAAATCGCCGGTAATCCCTTGTACGGCCCAGTGCGTCTGCCCATCTACGGGCGGACCGTACAGATGTTGCAATTGGCCATTCCACGCCAAGTCATCCCATGATTCCAGATTGCCTGATGATGGACCAGATTCTGACTTGCCGACAATGCCTTGGAAAACAATGCCGTCCTGAGTGACGATTGGTGAATTCATCAACCCAAATGATGCGGGCATCTGTGTGACCTGTTTCCATGCATGGGCTGGATTGTCCCCTTGTAATTGGTATACCACAATCGGCAATCCCAAAGGTGCACCTGTTCCATCGTCAAGCGCGGATTGAACGATGATTCTGTGGTCACCAACCGCAATCGCAAAACGATTGGAGACGCCAGGTTCCGGTGTCAAAGTGTGCACAAGGCTGTACTTTTTATTCGCCTTGTCCAGCGCATAAATTTGTGTGATGTCGCCCGGTTTCTGCGTGCCGTTTGACCATGTGACGATGCCAAGCAGCCAGTGGTCCAAGGAAGCCAAGCGCCAGCTGGTGACCTGCCACCCTGCAGTCGAATTTGCGCTCTTGCCACTCACTTGCACAGGTGGCACAAGTTCAATGCGATACTGGGGACTCGCCGTTGACGACAACGCGCCACCGGATTGGGTAAACGGCACAGCAGTCACATCGATCCGCTGCAAGTTATCCTGATTTTGCACCAAACTGCCGATATATACCTGGCTGTCAGCAACAGCCACATGTTGCAAATCAATGGTTTCATCGCCATTCACGGTATAAGTCGCCACAGTTGACACAGGGAGATCTCCGGGAGATTGGGGCAGCGCTTTTTGCGTTTTGCTCGTCTGTGCGAGGTGAGCGGGGTGGACCCAAGCATACACGTCCTGACTGGCGCCATAACCAACCCCCGCCACACCGATGACGAGAACCGCCAAAGCGCCCATTTTTGTCCACAACGGTCCGAGATGTCGATGGTTCGCCTCTTCCATAGCGATGGTTGCGCGCATCATCTGCTCTGTCCGCTTGCGCAAACGTGCGGAGAAGGTTTCCATTTCCTCTTCTGCACCATTTTGCGCCTTGACGTTTGCAACCTTGTCCTGTTTCGTTTGCGCATCCAGCAGGATTTGCGTTTCCTCCGAACGCGCCAAGGTTGGGGGTGTCGAGATGAATGCATACTCCACCATCTCATCCATCCACGTGTCCAAAGAACCAGCCAAGACCTTTTTGTTTAAACGGGCAATGGCCAGCGTAAACACGTAGACAAATGCATCCTCGACGACGACAGCCGACGAATAACGAGCCAGGGCGGCTTCCCAAACCGTTTGACCGTACTCATCCAGCAACCGCTCTACCCATTGTCTGCGTTCTGAACCGCTCATTTGCTTTCGCAACTTCTGTTCTCCCCTGTTTTAGAAGCGTATCGAAATCCTCTTCTCCATCATAGCGGCAAAGGCCAAAGCGCGCACGTCATGATGAAACCCAAGTAGCACAACAAGTCGATTAAGCCTAGATAAAATAAAATGCGACTTCAGAGAGAAGTCGCATGATTTGGTGGGTCATGAAGGAATCGAACCTTCAACCTGCCGATTAAGAGTCGGATGCTCTGCCAATTGAGCTAATGACCCTCGCTGTCGTGGTGACCCTAAGGGGATTCGAACCCCTATTACCGCCGTGAGAGGGCGGCGTCCTAACCATTAGACGATAGGGCCACTGGCTGCCGAACTAGGACTCGAACCTAGACTAACTGAGTCAGAGTCAGTCGTGCTACCATTACACCATTCGGCAAAAAGAACAGCTTCGACGGTTTTAAACTATACAGGTCATTGGACAAAAAGTCAAGCGCCAATATTTAAAATCATGACTTGAACCCTATCGCTGATACTAGACAGGCGCGCATGCGCCAAAGGACCGTACATGCGCGCTTATTACAGTTAAATTGCGCTCTCTTCACTGCTTTGAATTTGCCCTTGTTCGATGCGATCCGCCGCCAATACAAGACGAGCTATACACTCATCTCGTCCAAGCAGACTCATGATGTCGAACAAACCCGCGCCAACCGTCACACCCGTCAAGGCCAGACGGGTCGGATGAATCAACTGTCCGGCCTTGACATCCAACTGCTCAATCAAGGCCCGAAAAGCTTGTTCAACCGTCTCAGTGAGATAGGGTTGAACCATCGCCAAAGCGGACGCTACGCTGCGCAAACGCTGAGCGACCGCTGGATCGACAAATTGCTTTTTGACGCCTTTGGCATCGTAAGACTCGACGGGGCGAAAATAGTAATGCATCGTCTCCAGCAGTTCATCGGCATTGCGCACTCTGCTCATCGCAAAACTCACTACGGCGCGCACCCAGGCAATTTGCGCTCTGTCCACTTCATCGGCGCGCACCCATCCCCGTGCGCTCAACATCGGCCAAATTTGCGCCAGCACCACATCCGGCGACTGCGCGCGAAAATATTGCCCGTTCATCCATTCAAGTTTTTTGACGTCGTATACCGCTGCATGTTTGGCCACCTGTTCCAAGCGAAACACGTCTATCGCAGCTTCCATCGACAAGATCTCATTGTCATCCCCCGGCGAAAAGCCGAGCAAGAGCAGATAATTGATGAGCGCTTGCGGCAAGATGCCCTGTTCGCGATATTCGGACACGCTTGTCGCGCCGTGCCGCTTGCTCAATTTGCTTCGATCCGGCGCCAGAATCATCGGCACATGCGCAAACAACGGGACATCGAACCCCAACTGTGTGAAGAGCACCACATGGCGCGGTGTATTGGATAGATGTTCTTCCGCGCGAATGATATGTGTGATATTCATCTTTGCATCGTCAACACAGGAGGCAAAATGATAAGTCGGCGTGCCATCCGCCTTCCACACAATAAAATCATCCATATCTTCATTGCGAAAAACGACGTCGCCTCGAATCAGGTCGTGTACCACCGTCTCCCCGGATTCAGGCGCACGAAGCCGATACACATGCGCTTCTCCAGCGGCAACCCGGGTGGCAGCCTCTTCTTTGGACAACGCCCGACAACGTCCGACATAGCGCGGCGCGCGCCCTTCCTTTTGGGCTCGTTCCCTGTCTTCTTGCAATATTTCAGGCGTGCAAAAACAAGGATATACACGGTCCTCCGCCTGTAAGCGAGCCAATTCTTCCTCATAGATGGACTGCCGCAAAGATTGCCGATAAGGTCCGTAAGCGCCCCCCACGTCTGGACCCTCATCCCAATTCAGCCCCAGCCAGCGCATGCTGTCCAAAATCTGCTCGTATGACGCCGCAGTGGAACGTGCTTTGTCTGTATCATCGATCCGCAATACAAACGCGCCACCTTGCTGTCTGGCGAAAAGCCAATTGAAATACGCGGTGCGGGCACCGCCAATATGCAGCGCGCCTGTTGGGCTCGGCGCAAAGCGAACACGAACTTGCTTGTCCATCATGTTCCCCCCTGAATGTCGTATTCTTGGTGTTTTCAGTCACGCAGGCGCCTGTGACGATGCATGACACAAATGATGTAATTTCCGCCTTTAGACCGGATACGGCCGTTGTCACGGAGCACACTAACCTGTGAGGTGAAGCGTATGAAAGAAAAGCAAAAAAAATTGAACGCTACACAAGACAACCTGCTTGAAAGTCCCAATTCAGGCGCGTACAATCCCGGTCCTGTCAAAGCAGGGGACAACGATTATCCAACCGCAGAGTTGGCTGGTGTGCAACAACACATTTACGATTTAGCGGTTGAAGAGTTCCCGGAAGGTCCTTATGGCGCCGCACACAACGCCGCACATTTGGGCAAAGAGACGGAATGGAAGCCAGGGCAGGCTGTATCTGGCCGTTTTCGCGACAGCAATATGATTCGATCCGACCGCACAGTCGCCACTGAAGAGGACGACTTTAAAGGACAAGCGCCAGGCAGCATCGAAGGACAGTCCTAAGTGGCCTAGTTAGCTGTCTACAGTTCCAATAAGCAACACCTGCATCGATTGCCAGCAACCCCCTCTTGTCCTACAGCGAGTCTCTGGGTAACATGTTTATGAAATCAGTCAATCTGATTGGCTACATGGCCCCCTAAACTGGTTGGTTTACCATAGGGGGCCCTTATAATGTAAATGATAGCTTGTCCGACATTCCCTTAGAATTTGTATGTACACTCAAACTGTGCTTGACGCGCGCAATGCACGCAAAGCGTTCACACAAGCCTCATTGTCCTCTGGAATGCCAAAAGTGACCCGCACATATGCTTCTAAACCAGGATACCCAGCACGAACTAAAATGCCCTGCTCCATCAGCAATTCAAATGTCTTTCGCCCATCGCCAACTTCAATCAGCGCAAAATTCCCTTGTGATGGGACCATATGCAAGCCCACATCAGCCAAGGACGCAAACAACACGCGACTGTCTGCCGCCAGTTGCCGCGAGCGCGCAACGTGCTCAACGTCATTTAATGCAGCTGCAGCCCCGCGTTGCGCCACGCGATTGACGTTGAATGGCTCCCGTACACGATTGACATACGACCAAATGGCCTCGTTGCCAAGCGCGTAGCCCACACGCAACCCAGCCAAACCGTACAACTTGGAAAACGTGTGGAGATAAGCGACATTGGGATATGAAAGCGCGTCCGCCGTCACCGTAAACCGCGTTTCATCTGTCGCATAGTTGTCATATGCCAAATCGACGATGACAAATACGTGCTCGGGCAGCCGATCCATCAACCAGTCGAACTCCGCTTGTTTGAGCACAGTGCCTGTCGGATTGTTCGGCGTACACAGGTACAAAAGCTTTGTCTTCGGACCGATTGCCGCCAGCATCGCTTCGACATCGTAGCTGAAATCGGCCATGAGCGGCACGTTTACCACTTTGGCACGCATTAGCGCCGCACCAAAACTGTACTGTGAGAACGACGGAAATGGCACGACAATTTCATCATCAGCGTCTAAAAATGTCTCAGACAATAGCTTGATGATGTCATCCGAGCCGTTGCCCGCCATCACCTGCGCTGTCCCCACACCGCTGTGACGAGCGATGGCCTCGCGCAAGAGTTCGCTGCCGCCATCCGGATACAAGTGCAGTTTGTGCAGTTCTTCACCAATCGCGCGAACAGCCAGTGGCGACGGTCCCAACGCGTTTTCATTTGCGTTCAACTTGACCAGCCGCGCAAGTCCAAATTGTTTGCGCAGTTGATCATCCGTGATCCCTGGTTGGTATGGTTCAATGTGTTTGAGGTTCGAGCGCACACGTACGTCTGTGTTAAAAATGAGGGACCCCTCCTACCATCACTGTGATAAGCAACTATACACCGGAAATTATCAGCCATTTTACCACGCTTTACAGACCGCCGTCATCTGTGACCTCTTGCTCGCTTTCTTGCGGCGCTTTTTGGCTGTCTGTCGCGATGGATTGGCCAAGCCCAGCCGACAGCGCAAACTTCCACGCCTGTTCGACAGTCATATCGACAGCGCGAATGCGCTCTTTTGCGACAATGGCGGTCACACCGGCAAACTGAAAGGCGTTTGGCAAGTAAACCGAGACGTGATTGCCCTCTGGATCCATCGTCGCCGGCAATTGTTCTGCCGTCATAAACCCAAGCACGAGCGCGCGTTCATCCGGCCACTGAACAAGCACTGGCTGTTGAAACGCGCTGCGACGGCCAACCACCCGCGCCAGTAGATCTTTCGCCATCGTATACAGGGACTTGACCACCGGTATTCGCTTAAACAGCGCATCGGCCCATGTGAGCATCACCCGGCTGATGTAAATGCGCGTCATCAAGCCGACAAACGTAATGGCGGCCAAAACCAGCACAAAGCCCAATCCGGGCACCCGCCAGCCAATCCAAGTGATGTATTGGCCAACCAGCGCATCCACTTGATTGACGACAAAGACCACGACCCAGATGGCAAACAGAAACGGCAACACAGTAGCGAGACCAATGCCAAAGTGCTTTACCGTTTGGCGGATGACAAATTTCATGAAATGCTCGCTCCTTACATGTTACACACTTGGCAATACATAAAAACCAACGGCCAATACCAGATAAGCGCCCACGGCCATCGCGCCTTCGAGCCAGTTTGACTCCCCGTCCAGCATTAGGACGACCACCAACAGGACAGCGGCGACCATACTGACCAGTTCCGGCCAGGAGAAGACCAGTTGAAATGGATGGCCGACGCACAGTCCGACAAAGAACAGCACCGGCGCGATGAACATGGCCACTTGCAAAGTACTTCCGACAGCGATCTCGACCGATAAGTCCATCCGATTCTTCCATGCCATCCAAACGGCAGAGGCGTGTTCGGCGGCATTGCCGATGATGGCGACGACGACGACACCAATAAAAATCTCACTCCACCCGAGATGTGTTGCAATCGCCTTGACATTGCCCACAAGCCAGTCACTCTCCACGCTGACCAGGACAGTGGCGACCAACAGCAGCGTGACAGCGGGCCAAAAACGATGTTCCACCGTATCCTCTTCCGTTGCCTCATCCTCGATATAAGCGAACACTTCACGGTGGGTGAACAGACTAAACAGCAGCCCCATGAGATAGATGAGCAGCGATACTGCCGCCACGCCAAAAGAGAGAATATATGGCGCTTTGAGCGGCGCTTGGGCGAAGATGCTCGGCACCACAAAGGCGATGCCGACACCCAACATCAACATGGAAGAATTGCTGCGCGCCACGCGGATGTTGAAGTATTGAATGGGGTGGCGAATCCCCCCGACAAAGAAGCTCAATCCCAATACAAACAACAAATTGCCGATGATGGACCCCGTGATGGAGGCCTTCACCAGTCCAGACAGCCCCTCGCTGATGGAAAAAATACCGATGATCAGTTCAACCGCGTTGCCAAATGTGGCAGACAACAGTCCGCCCAACCGCGGCCCCGCATGGCCCGCAATCGCCTCGGTCGCATGACCCATCATTGCTGCCAAGGGAATGATGGCGATGGCGCAAACAAAAAACTGCAGGATCGTATTTAAGCCGCTAAATTTTGCGATTCCGCTCAAAATAACGAACACAACTGCCAAGATACTCATCCAGCGATTCAACCTGTCCCACACCTACTTTTCCAATTTTGCAAACGCCGCACAGAGGCGCGCGTTTCCGTACTTTTCCATCCTTCTGTTCTGCTGCGATCCCGGCAAATCGCTCAATGTATGTGATACAATGACACAAGACTTCGCCTGGTGCAAAGAGGTGTTTTTATGTATCACTTTCCCAAAGTGAAGATGTTGCGTGGCGAACTGAAACGGAGCGAAATTCGCCACGGCACAAAGTATCAATTGACCACCAAAGAGTTTATCCAACAACGCGGCCAGACAACATACCGCATTGCCCTAGATCACATTATTGGCTTTGTTGAATGCGATGACAAGGAAATCATCAATCATGCGCATCGCCTGCTTGGATCCAGTCGGGATCCATATGGACGCGCCTATAAAATTGTAGCAAATATCGTGCACTTGGTGTCGCCATCCGGCGTGATCGAACAAGTGCACGTGACTTTTTACACGCGGTTGTCGCGCACATTTGCGCAACAATTGGAGAACTTTCTGCGCGCTGCGTCTTAAAGTGGATGGCAGGCGCATTTGAACGGCAACCACCGACTTTTCAAATTCAGTTGCACGATCACAACGCAAAAAATGCAGGCACAGTCTTCATGCTGCACCCGCATTTTGAGTGCGAATGGAAGCGTCTCCGGCAACTCAAAAATCGCGCCAGTCCTCTTCGGATTCGGAGTCTTTTCGTTTTTTGCGCCGAATAAAGCGAATCAGATAACGCACGAAGAGAATCAGGGCGCAGACTGCAATGATGCCGTAGGCGACCCACATCGCCCAAGAAAAATGAAACTGATGTTTGAACCATGTCGCCAATTCATAGGCGGCAATGCCGATGGCCGCAAACATCCAGTCTGGAAAACCGTAGCTCATATCCAACCTCCGTTGTAACCAAAACGCCTGGTGAATCCTCGGATCTTTTACATCATAGCATGAATTGGCGCAAGGAGCGCACTCATCGATGTTTTGACCCGAGCGAGCGCCGCATTTTATAATAGAAGTCAGAAGAGGCCGTCCGCAAATGACGCCCCACTTTTCACAAGCACTGTATCAATACATATTGGAGATGACCATATGGCTAGCACTGGATTACACGCAGTCCAATGTCAAAACTGCAACGGAACTTGGTTTCGCGAAGAACGGATTGTGCAATTGGACGCATCGGTTGTCATTCGCGCAAATTTGCCGCTGGCGGCGCAAACTGTTTCCGAGGTATATCAGTACGTCTGTACGACATGTAACACGGTCTGTGAACACGAATGGTCGCACGAAGACGCAAAAAAAGCCTGACTGTCTTGCAGTTTACTTCATTGCCATCTCAGGACTGAAAAAAGACATCGCCATTGCGGTGTCTTTTTTCATGCATCATGCCAGTTATCAAGCTGTGATTTGCAAACATTTGTATAATATTGGCGGCAGACTCAGACAATACGGTTAATCAGTTTGCGATTGGAGTGATTTGCCGATGTCGGAGCGGCCTCACCGCGAGAAATCATCTCGCTTGACGAAATACGTCATACGGTTTTGCAGTGTGATAGGCGGATTCGTCGTCTTAGGCGGTGTTGGCGCATATGGTGCAACACATCTGCCGCTCGCTCATTCGCACGTGCAAGCGGCACACCTCAAACATATGCTGCCGCCTGACCCAGACCGGGAGACCATACTGCTCATTGGCACAGATGCGAGAATTGGAGATCCACTCGGCAATTCAGACGTGTTGTGTGTGGTCAGCTTGGACGATAAACACCGACGCGTCGAGATGATGTCCATTCCGCGCGACACACAAGTCGCATTCCCCGATGGACGATACCATAAAATCAACGATGCTTTACTGCAAGGCGGGCCCAGCTTGACCTTGCAAATGGTGGAAAATCTGATTGGCCTGCCTGTAGATCACTATGCTGTCACCCGTTTTGACGGTCTCGTCAACACGATCAATCGCATCGGCGGCATTGATATCAATGTTCCAGCCCGTATGCACTACTACACAGGAGACAAACAGTACGGTGTCATCGACCTCAAACCTGGCCAGCAACATCTGAACGGTGAACAGGCACTGGCATTTGTTCGCTTTCGCCATGACGCGCTGGGTGATATCGGTCGCACAGAGCGACAACAGGCATTCCTGACGGCGTTGAAACAGCAATTGCTGCGACCAGCGACCATTCCCAAACTACCAGGACTCCTCACTGCCGTTTCACGCAGCGTGGACAGCGACATGACATTGGTGGATATGGGACGGTTGGCCAGTCAAGCGCAAAAATATGCTGGCTACAAGACCATCCACGAAACACTGCCCGGTTCATTTCACGATCCGAATCCAAACGTGCCCAACGATTTAAGTTACTGGGTCGTCAATCCGCGGCAGGCCCGCTATGCGGCAAAGCAATTCTTTGCAGACGGCATCGTTCAGCAGAATCCGGTGCAGGACCCGGCGCAAACCCATACCTGGACGTATCCGAAGCTGGACAAAGACAAGTGACTCAATGCCAGGGGTGAATCGGACCAACCTTGCGCTTTTCGCGCGTGATCACAATTTTTTTGCGCGCATCAGCGTTGGCGTCCCGCCAGGTCAACCGGTTATTCATGGTGTACGACCAAAGTGTCGCGAGCAAGATGCCGACCGTCTGCCCGATGGGCACAGGGACAAAAAAACTGCTCAACGTATGCATCACCAGTGTGGTAATGGCAATGCCCACTATAGAAATACAGACAAACAACGGCAACTTCGTGTTCCATTTGCGCTGGGTGCCCACATCCTGCCAAGTGATCTGATCATTCCATATGTAGTTGCTCAACATCGCCGCAAGCGAAGCAATCACAGAGGCAAACACATCTTGAACGGCCAAGGTGTATTTTAAAACACACAATACGGCAATGTTGACGACCACGCCGGTGACGCCAACCACGCAAAACAGCCAAAAACGCCTATCTTCCGGGATCTGCGACACCAGCCGCAAAATGTGACGAAGATAGTTGGCCTGCTCCTTCAAACTCATTTTGGACTCTCCGGCATCGCGCGCGAGAAACGTATAGGGAATTTCATGAACCGTGCGATAGTCGCCTTTTGCTAAAATTTCAATTAATATCTTCCAGCCAATCGGATCTAACGCCGCATGCTCAACAACCTTGCGTTGAAAGCCAAAAAAACCACTTGTACAATCCGTAATTCTGCGCAGCCGCCGCAGCATCACTTGGCCAATGGAACGAGCCGCAAAGGAGATGAACTTGCGAAGTGGACCTAGTCCCCCATCTGATCCACCAGGCACAAAACGACTCGGTATGACGATATCGCTGCCATGGCGCAACCGTTTATAGATTTTTGGGAGCAGATCCGGCGGATGCTGCAAATCCGCGTCCATCACGATGATGTACTCCCCTGTTGCCCGAGCAAAGCCAGCAACTACGGCGCTGGCCAGTCCACGCGCATGGTCGCGATGATACACATGGACCTGCTCGTCCATTTCCACGATATGCGCAAGCACCTCGACCGTATCATCTGTGCTGTCATCGACAAACCAGATTTCATAGTCGATCATCAGCGCGTCTAACGCTTGATGAATTCGCTCAACCAAGTGTCTGATATTGTCACGTTCATTGTACGAAGGGATCACAATACTCAAATCCACACACACAACTCCTCGTGATTGTCCAGAGTGGAACCCGTACCGCGGCAAAGAGAGGCGAACGCCCCTCTTTACTTCAAGTTATGGCCACCAATAACCGAGATAGGACTCATGCAGCCAATTGGCCATTTGAGCTGGATTCGTGAACGGATAATAAGGCGCTAATGCCGGATAACTTTGCGTAAACAAACCAGGTTCACTCGTTGGTGTCGATTCACGCAACCACCAAGACAAAATTTCGTGTTCATCCACAGAATGCCACAATGGCTCCTCGCTATCCTCATACCAGCGATAGGCCTGCTCCATCATCAACGGCACGCGTTGTGTCACCATCGATCCCCCCTTGTCATTTCGCTTCTACAGCCTATGACAAAGGGGCGCCAAGCGCATCACTCAATATCCATTCCACAGCAGCAGCCAAGTTGGGACAGTGCATATCCGGTCGCAGCTCATTCGGCAGCCGCGCGGCGCCGACCAACACGGTCTTACATCCAGCAGCTTGTCCGGCCATGATGTCTACATCTCTGTCCCCCACCATATAAGAGCTCCCTAAATCTAAGGTATGTCGCTGCGCCAAATTGAGAATCTGCCCCGGCTTTGGTTTTCGGCATGCGCAATGCGCCTTGGGCGCATGCGAACAGTAGGAGAGTGCATCGAAATGCGCGCCAGCAACCGCAATTTCGCGGATCATCTTCGCATGAATCTGAACTAAATCCCCCTCTGTCATGTAACCAAGCCCAACGCCGCCCTGATTGCTCACCATGGCCACGAAAAAATGGGCATGGTTGAGTGCAGCAATGGCTTTGGCCGCATACGGGAAAAGAAAAAAATCATCAGGACCATTGACAAAGCGCCGATGATCGTTGATGACCCCATCGCGATCCAAAAAAACAGCGCTTCGCAGCGCCGCTTTCGTGTCTGTATTCATGATTGCTGCTTCCCAGCAGACAAGAATTGTACAATCGCCGCCATATCCATCTCGCCATAGCCAGCACTCTCCGCGCGCTCGAACGACTTAAACGTCGTTTCAATGGCTGGCATATTGGCGGACACCGCTTGGCCCTGTCGCACGGCCAGTCCCAAGTCTTTTTTGAGATGCTTTAGGGCGAACTGCGCTTCATATCGCTCATGCTCAACCATGGCGCGCTTGCCCGCCAAGGTCGGCGACCACACCGCACTGTTCTCCAACACTTGCATCACGAGGTCCGTCGCCAGCGATTGATTGCCTGCATAGGACAGGCACTCGCCCAGCGCTTCAACGGTCATCCCTAGAAAAGCGTTAACCAAAAGTTTCATGGCAGCGCCTTTGCCAACCGGACCAACGTGAAATGCAACCTTGGAAATCGCCGTAAACAGCGGCTGCAATTCGTTAAAATCCGCTTCATCTCCGCCAGCGACAACGGTCAAAGTGCCTTCGGTCGCCGGCTTGACCGAGCCAAGCACTGGCGCATCGACGAAACGCAATCCACGTGTATGTACGCCTGCGGCCAAATCCAGCGTTTCATCCACGCCAATGGTGCTCATATTGACGACCAATGTATTTTCGCGCATCTGCTCAACTGCTTTTTGTGCAAACAAGATGTCCTTGACCGCAGCGCCATCTGAAACCATGAGAATCAGTGCATCTTGGTCGATGACGGCTTCCTCCAATTTCTGAACCACAGTTGCGCCGCCTACATCCAAATTCGGTTTTGGCGTCCGATTGAACACAGTGACCTCCACACCTGCCGCCACGGTGTTCTTCACCATCGGAATCCCCATGTTGCCAAGACCGATCCAACCGATTCTCATTTTTCTTCCCCTTCTTCCGCAATCTCTTCTGCTTCCACAATGTCCGCGAGTTTCCCAAGCAGCCTAAGCAATGTGTCGGCATCTTCGTAACCAAGCTTGTCCAAGATATTCCCGACGCGCACTGCCCTGTCCTCAAGCATGCTCTGTACTTTCGCGTGCCCTTCTGATGTCAAATCGACATATACCACGCGCCGATCCGTATCTGATCTGCTTCTCCCCACCACGCCCATGCGCACAAGCTCATCACAGACCTGCGTGATGGCGCCAGGACTCAAACCTGCGAATTTTGCGATATCAGATGATTTCGCAGGCGCTTCGTGAGATAAGTAACGCATGATAAACATCTGCGTCGCTGTCAGTCCATATTTTTTAAATATGGACTGCAACTTCATAAAGCGCGATAAGCGAGCTAAAGTTTCGTCCATCTGACGAATCCGCTCAAGTTTCGCGGAATCCAAACCACATCACCCCATCGAAGTCTATAGCATCAAATCGCCTATGAATGTAGAGATCAATGCCAACGGAACAAATTCCTTTGCCCGTCCAGTATCTTTTGCCCCCGCTTGCGTATGAAAAGGCCAATCAACCCAACTAGAAAAAGTGGAATCAAGCCAACAATCAAATACAGCCAATTCCCAATCACGCCTTCAAAGATGAGCGCAACACTCAAGTAGTAGGGAATGATGGAAATGACCGCCGTCCAGAGGTAAGCCCACAAACCAATGGCCGGAATCATCCCCGCCGCATAGTTGACGACAAAAGCAGGCACCGGGAGCATCCGGGCAAATAACAACCCAATGCTTCCTCTATCCTTCACCCACAGATTGATCTGTTCAAATCGCTCATGCGAAGTGACTCGTGACAGCCAGATCCGCGTAAAATAACGAGCAATATAAAAGATGACCAGTGTGCTCAGTGTAGACCCCAGCCAAGCATAGGTGGTACCCAACGTAACCCCGTATACACGCAGGAAAATTATCAGGAGCCCCTCGGACGGAACTGGTGTCAAACACCATAACACCATGAGCAATATCGCAAGTACAACTCCAGCAACGCCCCAGTCCCGAATCATCAGCGAAATGCGGTGGTGCTTATCTAGGTACAACAAAGTACCCGCCATCAACACGCCAATGACTACAGTGGAAATGGTTCGCCAATCGGTCAATACTTGCTTTAAAATTGCCCCCACCCTAAATTCTCCTCGCTCCTGAACCACTGTATCGTTACCACAGTATCAGAGTACGCGTGAAGCTTCAAACAGACACCTGTCAAGACCCACAATCACAGAGAATTTTTCAGTATAAGTTCATTATAGTCGTTCAAATAGGGTTCCATCCAGAAGACGACACCGACTTACAGCAAAACGGCGAGTGCGCACTGCACTCGCCGTCCTCATCAGTCCATTGGCGAAGCTTTTGGCTTCAAACCCATTCTTGCTGCATCTTCGCGTTTGGGCGCCAATGTTTCATCGCTCACTGGCGCTTTAACCCCCATCTTTTCCACACTGTCTTTAGACCAGTGCTCCAACGCATCTGGGTTGAAATCGCGCATTGGCGGCCCCGGCTTGCGGTGTGTCTCTCCCTGCACGTAAATCCCCCCTTTTCAGTGTACGAATGTAACATTCCCAAGCAAAAAAACGGATATGTAACACACCAGGATACATAAGCATGCCAACATCTGCACACATAATAAACAGAGGAGTGTGAGTGCATGAACACGCAAACGTCATTCAATCTGATCAGCCGTGAAGAACTTCGCCATCTGGCGTACGATCTCGGCAAATCCGACGCCGAAATCGCCCAAATGTACAACGTTTCAACCAACACGGTCAACAATCGGCGGCGGCAAATGAATTTGATCCAAGGACAAATGACATCAGAGCAACTTGCAGATACGGTCCGCATGGCCGAAGCAATCAAACATTTGCCAATGGAGGCCATCGAACAGATCAAACAAATTGTCGATACCTATCGCAGGCCGTACTGAGTTTCGTCCTGTGCCAAACGAGATAGACCGCATGCGATCCCGCCAGTGAACGTCACTCGCATGCGGTCCAATCTTGTCACGCGTCGGAAGCAGCAATGGCCACCGTCGCCTCTTGCAATCGATTTTCCAATTCGCCCGTGTATTTGACAGCCGTATCGTTGTCCCAGGCGAACAGTTGTTGCAGTACGCGGACAATTTCGTATTGGTGTTGTCGTACAAAACCGACATCAAAAAACATCGCCCCTGTGCGGCGAATGAAAAAATCCTCCGGCAGGATGCACGCTTCCTCTTCCACACAATACATCAGCTCAGCCTCGACATCGCGTGGCAGCGCAGAAGAAAAAGCGGGTAGCGCATCATCGCGCAAGCGCGTGTAGATGTTCACCACATTTGTGCCATAGCGTGTCGCCAATTGAGTCGATCGTTCCGGCGTCAATCCGAGCTCAATCCCCATTTGCACATGCGACTGGCATGTAGCCTCGAACTGGTCGCTGCCGCCATATGCGCCGCCCGACAAAGCTAAATTTCGCGTCTGACACACCTTGAATGACATGCCATAGGCATCTGTCAACTCTTTTACGACCACGTCCACGACCCGCTCGGCCATCTTGCGATACCCTGTCAATTTACCGCCCGCGATGGTGATGAGCCCTGTATGAGAATGGAAGATCTCGTCCTTGCGCGAAATCTCCGACGGCGACTTGCCCTCTTCGTGAATCAGCGGACGCACACCAGCCCAACTCGACTCGACGTCACGCTCGGTCAATTTAACCGTGGGAAACATGAAGTTGACAGCGTCCAACAGATAGTGCAAATCCGCTTCGGTCATGCGCGGATGCAGGATGCCTGCCGTGTAATTTGTGTCCGTCGTACCGATGTAGGTCTTGCCATCGCGAGGAATGGCAAATACCATCCGCCCGTCCGGCGTGTCAAAATACACGGACTGCCGCATCGGGAACCGCTCTGCGTCCACCACAATATGCACACCCTTGGTCAAATGAATCACTTTGCCTTTTTTCGATCCGTCTTGTTCGCGCAACACATCCACCCATGGCCCCGTTGCATTGACCACGCGCTTGGCGCGCACAACAAATGTATCGGCAGAGAGCATATCTTGCATCTCTGCACCTTCGATCCGCCCGGCATCATCGTACAGCAGCCGCTCTGCCTTCACATAGTTGAGCGCACATCCCCCCAACTCCACCGCTTTTTTGATGACCTCCATCGTCAATCTCGCATCATCCGTGCGATACTCGACATAATAGCCTGCACCCTTCAGTCCATCGCTGCGCAACAGCGGCTCCATTTCTAGCGTCTGGCGCAAAGACAGCATCTTGCGCCGCTCTGTCCGCTTGACTTTTGCCAAATAATCGTAAACCGCCAAGCCAATCGACGTCGAAAACTTGCCAAACGTGCCCCCTTCAATCACAGGCAAGAGCATCCACTGCGGCCGCGTGACATGTGGCGCGTTCTCGTACACGACCGCCCGTTCCTGGCCCACTTCGCGGACGAGAGAAATTTCAAACTGCTTGAGATAGCGCAGCCCGCCATGCACCAATTTGGTAGAGCGACTTGACGTGCCTGCGGCAAAATCCTGCATCTCCACCAACGCCGCGCGCAGGCCGCGACTGACCGCATCCAGCAAAATGCCTGCTCCGGTAATCCCCCCGCCGATGATGAGCAAATCCAGGTCAGTTGCTTCAGCCAACGCAGATTTATGACGTGATCGATCCCGACTTGAAAAACGTTTCTCCATCTCCATCACCCTCGAAAATAAAATAAGAACCATAAAAGCTGGTGCATATTTCCGCACCAGTTTCCATGGTTCTCCAGTCTCTCAACCCATCTGAACTTGTCGGTGTATCCTTTTTCCAAGCAGACACTTGATGTGCTCTGACGGCCTGCCTGCAACCCACAATTGGGCGAAACGTTTCGCCAAACGCTTCAATGACATTTTTCAGTATATCCTGAATGTATGGTCTTGTCACGATACAATTGGCGCTATCGCCCACTGCAACGCTCACAAGGACACGATTACCGAATGGCTGCAATTTGCAAATTCGTATGTATGGATGCACCTGGCGCTAAATAAACCAGGTCCTCACCGCTGTTGAAAGCTGCGTTTTTGGCCATCCATGGCTCAACGCAGATAAACGGTTTTCCCTCCACCGACCACACGACGACATACTTGAATTCCGGCCCATACGTCATTTGAATGGTTGGCTGGTTCTCCCGTGGCGCAAAAGCGATCGAACGCATTTCGGTGTTCAACAGCACGACGGATTCCACCATGCCGCTCAAATCCAGTTCTCCTTCGTACCGCTTCTCCTCCATATCGTTGTAATCCAAATACTTTGTGGCGTCTGTCCGATAGGCCACAGCCTTTTTATCCGCTTGAAAATAGGGATGGAAACCCGCATACATCGGCATTTGTTTCGTCGAAGTATTGCGATATGTCTGCTCAATGTAAAAACGACCTGCTTTGAAGCCATACTTGAAAATCAGTTCAAATGGGAAAGGAAATTCACGCAATGTCTCTTCATTGCTCGTCAGCGACAAGGTGATGGAACCTTCATCCGCATTTGTCTCCACGACCTGCCAAGGATTCGTCCGCGCCACACCGTGGTTTTTCATATGGAAAGTAACGCCGTCCAACTCGTACGTCCCGTTTTCAAGTTGACCGCAGATTGGGAAAAGAATGGGGATGCCGCCACGTACATTGGCTTCTCTGTCCAAGAACGTCTCTTTGTCCAAATACAAAAGTTCGGTGCCCTCAATGCCGAGTGAAATCACCAAACCACCGCGCTCCGGCGCAACGCGAAACCATGTATTGGACTTTTTGTCCATCACTTCGTAGACTTCAAATCCATCCATATACTGTCGAATGTCGTACATATCTTGTCCCTCATTTCCTCGTAAGACCACTTGTATCGTACCCCAAATCTCGTATAGCGTATCACACGAGTTGGTTTTCAGCCCGAAAACTTGATGAAAAACATGTTTAGCTGGCACGGTTCATCGCACACGGGGGGTCTGTGACCAAAGCGGATGCTACACACAACAAACGAACAACAAAACTGCCGCTTATCCCCGCTCGATCACGCTCGGTCGACCATGTCGTCAGGATGCTGACGCAGGGCGTTGCTAACCAGTTCGGCAGCTCGAAGGCATTCATCGGTGCCAGCGGATGTGTCCGCAAGGTACTGGGATGTCCCAATGACAAGGAGGCCGAGATCACCTACTGTCACATCGGGTCGCAAGTGGCCTTGTTCACAGAGCGATTGAATGACACACGCAAGGCGCTCGTTGATGGCGTGAACGACTGTCGGCTCAGACGCATCTGTACCCGAGGGCCGGAGGGCTTCCAGGAGAATGGGCTCCCTGCGGATACGGAGCATGGTGTCGCGCACAAGCGCCTGGAATCCGGCCCAGCCATCGTTGGCCTCAATCGTGCTATCGAGCCGTTCCACCAGCCATTGACCATGATGTTCCACGGCGAAAGCGAGGATGGCAGCTTTCGTTGGAAAGTTGCGATAGACAGTTGCTTTACCCACACCTGCTTGGCGCGCGACATCCAGAATGGTGGCGTCGCTGCCTTGTTGGGCAAGCACCTGCAGTGCGGCTTCCCGCACGCGCTCGCGATTCCGCTGTGCGTCCGAGCGGATCGGCAACTTCTCGCTCGCGCTTTCATGTTCACTCATGGATACGTCCTCCCCTGGCAAACAAACTGATCTACGATTCACAATCCCAAATTCAACATTATAAAAGCACGACTTGCTGTGACATCCCCGCAAGCTGCACGCGATCACATCAACATTTTTCATCAAAACCTCGAAGTCACGTGAAGAGCGTATATGACAGGCGCACTGAACGCAAGCGCTTAAAAGCGCTCGCCCACAGCCGTTTCCCGTGATGCATCAGATAAATGCATTCCCTCTTGACATGTGGACCCTATGGTCCGATAATGCATATGAAGAAAAAACGGACTTATTAGTCCATTTAAGAGAAGCTGAACCCGTGGAGGGGATAACATGAAAGCAAACACAGCATCTGGAACGCGCTCAGTCGTCTGGCTGTGGATTGTTGCGGCGCTGACGGCAACTACCATCATTGTCCAATCGTTTGGTGGAAACACCACTATGGCAGTCGTACAGTTTATACTCGGCCTCATCTTTGTCTTTTGGCATGGGGGCCGCCGCTACGGAGCCGCGAACATCATCACTTTCTTTGTCACTACCGAGATCGTCGCGAATGGATTGGAGAATTTGAGCATTGCCACCGGGTTCCCCTTTGGGAACTATCACTACACCCATAGCGGCATGCCGTTCCTGTTTCAGGTGCCCATCACCATCGGATTCGCTTACTTCGCTTATGGTTACGTCGCTTGGTGTCTCGCCTCCATCATCCTTGGCAAAGGGGACGAGCGCACAACCACAGTTGGCGGCATAATCATCCAACCGCTCACGGCGGCATTCATCATGGTCATGTGGGATGTAGTCATGGATCCCATCAGTTCCACCGTGGGTCACCAATGGATCTGGGAGGACGGCGGCGGTTATAATGGCGTCCCGCTCACCAACTATTTGGGCTGGTTCCTCACGGTGTGGATCATCTTCCAAGTGTTTGCCATCGTCTTGCATCTGCGCCCGAAAACCGTCCGCTCGCGAGAAGCTGCTGACTTCTGGGTGATGCCCATTCTCATGTACGGAGCTACAGCCATCAGTTATCTGATTTCCTACATGCTGCTTCAGACGCACCAGACCATCACAGACGCTTCCGGCCAGACGTGGACTGTCACAGACATCTATCAGTCCTCGACCATCATGATGCTTTTTACCATGCTGTTCGCGACATTTCTGTCATCTGTAACGCTGCTCAACTCGCGCGCGAAGAAGCAAAGCGTATCTTCTGCTACCATCGCGAATCAGCAGCAAATCGATAGATTGAGTGTATAAAGTTTCATTCGCTCGGATGCGCGGGCGGGATCGACAAAAAAGGCTTTCCGGATGGGAAGCCTTTATCTGTCCAAGTAACTTTTTTAATTACACGTTTTAATCACATATCAAGGAGCTAAGATTATCCCACCCGTACGAAACATCCGCATAGCTGATTCCGCCAATGTCAAACATTCGTCGTCTGTACGCTTTGCCGTTTAATGTCGTGTAGAACTTTCTTGCCGGATAATTATCTTTTAATGCCCAAACCAACATGGAATTGAGCGATTGCCCCAGCAGGCCACGTGCGACATTTGAGACAAGTCGCCGTCCAACCCCCTGGCCTTGGCACTCCTTCAAAAGGTATATCGCGTACAACTCTGCATCATAATTTGGATCCCCGTCTCGTTCGCGCCCGCCTACGGCGAAGCCAACAATTCGCTCAGCTTGATTGGTCGCCACATAAATCAATGTGGTTGTATCTGCATCACGAAGGACCTTGGTCCACCTTTGTTCTGACCATGAGGGCGTTAAATTGTCGATGAAATCATCGGCTACAATCCCTCTGTATGTAGCGTGCCAACTCTTGATATGAACGTCCGCTATGCCTGATACATCAGCCAGATTTGCTTCGCGAATCTGAAACACTGCGAATCCCCCAAACTCCTATAATGCTCTCCATGGCATTTTCAAACGAAATAGCGTGGTTATATGCACTCAATCGTGACAAATGGGTTTGCAAAGTTACAAATTGACCTTCAAAGCGCAAAAAGCGCGGAATCCCACACTCCACGCCTGCAACTTAGACAATGCTAAACATCACGACGCCTTTGCTTGAATCAAATAGAAAAAGCCAGTCGTTTTTATCCCTTTTTCACTTGCATGTTTGTCAAATTGTGCAACGATCCCACTGTAGCACGTTTCTCTCACAAACTGTCTGAACCCATCACTCTGCCCAAAGCAAACCTTCTCAAACACATCGTCAGGGGTTGGGATCCATACAATTTCTCGCAAGACAGACATCTGAATATCCGTCAAACCACTCGATTCTAACCGCTCTTGAATGATGTCAAGAATTGGCGTACCTACAGAAGGTGAAGCAAATAATCCCGGAAAACAAAGGCCGAGTTCTGCCCCTCTCCATTGCCGTCACCAGGGTGGAATAACAGAAGCGTTCCACCACTCCGAATAACTCTGTTCCCTTCTTTATACCAACTTGTTGGTCCTTTCTTGGTGTAGGCGAAATCAAAATAATCGTCGGGAAAAGGCAATCCATCGTGTGTGTTTCCCACAACGTAACGGACATTAGATTTTCTGTTTTGATTCGCAGTCCTGATAAAACCTTCCGTCACATCATAGCCAATCAGTTCTTCCGTCTGACATGCCCATTTATCTGTATACGTTCCGTGACCGCAACCGACATCCAAAACCTTTCCATGCAACAGTGAAGAAAGTTTTTCAGTTAAAGTGCTTACCGCTGGTTCTCCCTCGAAAATCTCTTTCCAGGGGAATTCGTATTTTCCCGTCTTGGCTGCTAATTGATTACACCAAGCATGTGATTGTTCGCCAAGGTATTCTGGATGCTTCGTCAGATCAGGAAACAAGTATACTCACGCACCTTCATCAAGGTATACAACATCGGGATCGATCAATCTCCCCAGACGCTCGCATAGGCGTAATTTCGCACCGTCCCGTGCCAGCGATACCACGGTGATCCACCCTCTTGCTGTGCGTAGAACAGCGCCACCTCTGCCTTTGGATCAATGACAACATAACAACCGCGGGCGCCGTCCCAGCCGAATTCGCCATTTTCGCTCAAAGCGTTGTTTTCCTCTCTCTCGACCAGTGTCCGTACGCCAAGGCCGTAGCTATATCCACTCTTACTCACTCCGCCAAACTTAGCGAAATCCTGTTGCGCCTCTGGACACAAACGTTTTGTCCGCATCTCATTGACGGTCTCTTTTTTAAGGATGCGTTCGCCATTTGACGCCAAGCCATAATTGCACAGCGCCTCTGCAAACAATATGTAATCAGCCACAGTAGAAAAGAGGCCACCACCACCACTCTCATAAGCACTGCCTGGCTGAAGGACGAATGTCTCCCCTATGCTCTCAGCGGTGTGTGTCTTGCCATTGAAATGATTGTAAAGCTTGCAGAAACGCTTCTCGTCCTTCAAAACAAATGACGTGTCGCGCATGCCGATCCGATCAAAAATGTTCTCCTTGAGATATGTCCCAAACGTCTTGCCAGATAGCACCTCAATCAGTGCCCCAATACGTCATGGCAGGCGCCATATTTGAAATGTGTGCCTGGCTCAAAGATCAGCGGCTCCTTGGCCAACGCTTTGATGACATCCAGCGTTTTGCCCTCGCCATTTGACGCCTCAATGACCTTCCGCGTCTCTTCAGTATCTCGTTTGTCAAGTCCAGCCGACATACTGAACAGATGTTCAATCGTGATCTTGTTCTGCGCAGGACGCACTTCCTCAGTTCCATCCTTCAGGATATGTCGGACGTTCATGTGCTCGTACTCGGGAATATAGGCATATAGCGGATCGCTCAGTTTAAACTTCCCAGCATCAAACAATTGCAGAAGCGCGGTGCAGGTGATGACCTTGGTTGCTGAATAGAGTCGGAAAATCGTATCTGGCCCGAATTTGATTTGATTCTCTACATCAGAAAATCCCGTATAGTGTTCAAAGACTGGCTCGTGCTTATAATACATAGCCAATCCCACACCGGGGATGTTTTTCTCCACATAAAAGCGATCTAAATAGGCTTGAAGCTTTGAAAAATTCATTTTATCAACCCCTATATGTATTTATAGCTGCTGCCGTGTTTAACGCGATTCATCCGTCTTTGTCGATGTAGAGCACGAGAGTTAATCGCTTTCATTTGATCACGATATTTTCTGTATATTCATTATACCAAATTACGTTAGATCAATTTCATATCACAGTTCAAGCAGATGCTCCATTTCCTGCTGAAACTTATCCATCGATATGCGCCATATCTCCGTATTTTTCGATTGTAACGATCCCATCTTCAATCATAACGTGAGACAGGCTGGTAGGATGAACGTAGGGTGGATTCCAGAGTTCTTTCAGAGGACGTTTTTCAAAGTAATTCATGATGGATTTCAGTGTAACCGTATGCGTAACGAGCATAATGGTCTTGTTTTCATTGTCTCTGATAATCTTTTCAATACACGAAACTGCACGTTGGGATACAGCTTCAAACGTCTCGCCGCCATTGGATGGCACATACAAATCAGGGGTATTCCAATACGCCTCATGTTCACGCGGGTACTGAAGCTTCACTTCCGCGAGTTCCATTCCTTCCCATGAACCCATGTTGATTTCCCGTAACTTATCCTCAATGGTTATATCGATGGGTCTCTCTCCGCGAATCATCTCCGCCGTACGGACAGTGCGTAAGCTTGGGCTAGAATAAATCACATCAAATTCAACGTTTACTAGCGAATCCGCTAATTGTTCCGCTTGGATGACACCTAGCTCAGTGAGAGGAGAGTCGAGATGCCCCTGAAGCCTTCCTTGCACGTTCCATTCTGTTTGGCCATGTCGAGTGATGTATAGGTTTGTAATGCCCAATATGTAAACCTCCACTTCATTGGATCAACCCACAGTTCAGTAAGGATGGTGCGTTCGTCGATATTCTTTCATGCGGACAACCACTGTACCCCTTCATGAACGATTTCATCTATTTGCGACGAAACCGTTATTTGCTTTGTTTAATGACCGCTATCGCTTAACAAAGCCCAACTCATTCCCATCTAAATCTCGTATAGTGAATTTTCTACTTCCGTACGGTGTATCAAATAGTTCCTCCACCACTTCTACTTTGTTTTTCAACGATTTCCAAAGTTCATCTACGTCCTTAACGTAAAAATTGTATCTCCCATTCGTGGGTACTCTCTTATCTACGGCTATGGAAAACTGGGCTCCTTCGCTCATTTCAAAATGAGTGTAAATCGGGTTCTCATTCGGATAATGGCCACATGACTTAAAGCCTAGAACGCTTTCGTACCACTGAATGGCTTTATCCAAATCAGTCACATTTGCCCTAACATGCAACAATGTTGTTCCAATAATCTCCTCCGTTTCTTTGTTTACTTCAATCATATTTCCATCTGGATCATAGAGATGAAAGCATCTAACGCCCCAAGATGCTCGATCGTGCGGGGTATTAATACATTCAATCCCCCTAGATTTGAGTAATTCATATGTAGCGTCCACATTGTCCACTGCAATGATAAGGCAATGGCTTGATTGCTGACTGGCTTTCAGCGATTTCTCAGATTCACCTACAGCCTCCGCCATATTGTTGCGCCGAAATAATGCAAGTAGTGTTCCGCCCGTATTAAAGCTTATATAGTCTCCATTTTCATCTCCCCAGTGAACTTCCAAACCCAACACATCACGATAAAATCTCAGGCATGCAACATAATCTGTAACAAGTAACCTAACGTGCGACAGTTTCATTCATGACATCCCTCCACAGAATTTTTGATTGACTATCTACCACATTCGTTCAGGCACTAAACAAGGACATTCCCCATCACTATCGGCGAATTTAATCCACTAACAGTTCAATGCTACGCATGTATTTTCAAGAAGAAATACCAGAAATGATCCCTTCTAAAATCGGAATCACGCGTTTCACTAGTATACTTTTTGAGTCACTTTGTTCTATCGCTGGATCACTTGTAAATACCACGGTAGTTGCTAATCTGGGTATGTTTATCAGATATTGTCCTTTCGCTCCCACAGTCATGTATGCATCCTCTCCGTGAAAACATCTGATCCACCATCCGTATCCGTACATCCCATACTGAAAGTCACCTGTGCTCTGGACGGTAATGGATTTCCCAACCCATTCCGACGATATAATTACATCACGATTCCAGCTCCCATAATTCAAATACAAGGCTCCAATCTTCGCTATGCTTCTAGTTGTCATTTTCAGTCCCGTGCTGCCAATTGAATTGCCCTGTGGATCTACTTCCCAGTCATTGTCGTAAATCTCCAATCGGTAAAATAGTTTTTGTTGTGCAAAGGAATGAGCATTTAAATGCGTTGTCCGCGAAAGAATGGCTGATAGAAGGTGCATATCGCAACCCTTATATTGAAACTGCCTGCGTTTCACAACAGTTGATTGTAAAATTGGCTGAATCCAGTCATACGGATTTTCCCTCATCATGTTCGGTAAATCCCTGTCAAACAATTGTATACCAGATGTTAGATTCAATAATTCATGCAAAGTTGTCACAAGCAATTGTGGGTTCGAGTTCAAAATCTCGGCTTCATCAAAGAATTTTTGAATTGATTGATGCTCATCTTGTATATATCCCCGATCGATGGCAATGCCGATAAGGGTGGATGTTACGCTCTTGGTCATTGAACGCAGAGGGAGCAAAGTTTGATCATTAGTGCCATTGAAATAACGCTCGTAAATCACATTTCCACGGTAAGCAATCAAAATGCTTGTAAGGCTTGTCCATTGCTGTTCCGTGTACCCATTAATTGTATTAAACATAGTATCGTGGGGAAAATCCAATAGCAGCCCTCCGAATTCTCTATGAAATCCCCCGAAACCAACTTCTGCATCCGAAGGATTAGTATCGTATGTATCTCTGATGTCCAACCAAACAAGCCATCTACTAATGTATTCTAAAAAAACATTCTAAGTCCGTTTAAAAAGCCAGTTAGAGTTGATCGTCCTTCAGTATCTGCATAACGCATGTGATGCTAACCACGCCACAATCTTTTAACCACTTTTAATACTTGACCATCGAAATTCAGTCTGTAAACATCAGGTTTAGACAACTTCAACAAGAAATCTAAAGAAGCGTATCGAATATCAAAGTAACCCATCATCAATGTCATAACGGCCCCATGGGTTCCTACAGCCACTTTTTGCCCTTGATAGCGCTTTAAAAGCTCCTTTAGAACTTGAATGGATCGCACCTGGCAATCTAAATTGGACTCTGCTCCAGGCAATGAATAGGTTATATCAGAAAAGGATTGCTTTAACAAAGGGTTTAATTCTTCATCAGTTATTCTAGTTTCTGAATTCGTAAAAATCCTTTCTTTAAGATCTTCAAACACTTCTACCTCCTGGCCAGCCAATTTAGCAAGTTGTTCAATCGTTAGAACTGCTCTCTTGTATGGGCTAGACACAAAAACATCAATACCTTCATCTTTTAGTCATAATGAACGAGGCCGGCCCCATTTCGTAAGCACGTGGGTTACACTGAATTTGGGATAACCAGTGCAGAGCCACAATACGAAAAGGAGCCGGTTATAG
>NZ_JBHUCX010000023.1:0-57443 GCF_042678105.1 Alicyclobacillus fodiniaquatilis | reverse complement strand
CCCGTGTATGCAAAGCATCGGTCGTTGATCATGCTTCATGCCGCCACGTAGATTTTTCTTCCAATTGAAAAAGTGGAGTTCATAGCCTGGCTTGGGGAGGGGGGGATTGTGTCCATTGCTCTAGTTCCGTACCATGATTTCGCCGTGTTCGCTAACAAATCGACCAAATACTTGAAAACATGCCCCGGTCAATGACCTCAATCACCTAATCGTCGAAATCCGGGTTTATAGGTTGAGGAGGTTCAGGTTTTTTCCCATCCGATTACGTTTGACTCCCAGTTTATTCGCTCTAGAGCGTATGGCCGGGATACTTCGGTGATTTTTCGCCAGATGCCCCTTTAAAGTTGTCAGATCCATAATTGGATAATACTCTCGTATAATCTGGTCTTCTGACGGCTCCCATTCCGGACCAGTTACCGCTCCACTCATCACATACACCCCTATACACTTGCTCTTGCT
Source organism: Alicyclobacillus fodiniaquatilis (assembly GCF_042678105.1). Lineage (NCBI taxonomy): Bacteria > Bacillati > Bacillota > Bacilli > Caryophanales > Alicyclobacillaceae > Alicyclobacillus > Alicyclobacillus fodiniaquatilis. Next base: position 56,984 of record NZ_JBHUCX010000023.1, on the reverse strand, counting down.
TCTTTTATTTAACACCTAAACATCATTTCTAGTCGGACTAAATGCGGACAGCTTATGATCCGGAAAATTTACCATCCAATCCATTGCGAACAAATGTTTGCATAGGAAATCTCCTCGCACGTATAATACCAATGCAAGAACATACGTTCTAGTGGGTGATGACTTGTATCGGCCGACTGCAGATATACGAGATATACTAGTTCTTCGTCTGCTTCAAGATGAAATTCGGCGAGAGATTGCGCGTTCAATGCATCAAATGAAGTCTTCTGGACTGAAAATCTTGGATACGAAGTACTCGGAGCTTGATGTTCGCATCCAGTTTCGTAACAAGAGTGGTATCGAGGACGCCATATTCATGAAAGCCGCCCTTGATGCTGAGGTTCGAGCGAGGCTTCGAGTCATGCGAATCGGAATAAGGAGGGCGCCAACAAATGAACGGTAAGGTAGGCACACAATACGTTGTGGGTCTCATAGACTGCCAGAGCTTCTATACTAGCTGTGAGTGTGCGACAAGACCGGAATACGCCCTATCGAGAACCGAAGATAATAGCCTATCCGACCCTTGCTTGGTGGTAAGTGGCGACCCCAAGAGACGTAGCGCAATTATTCTTGCGGCCACACCAACAGCTAAACAATTAGGCGTGAGTACGGCCATGACTTTAGGCGAAGCACTTCGATTAGATAAACGCAGAGAAATGGTTGTCGTTCAACCAAGAATGCAGACGTATATAGATTTCAGCACCAGAATACAAGAAACAATTAAACAGCACTACCCACTTCAGGAGCAATTTTCTGTCGACGAAGCATTTTTTTCCAGCACGTTAACTGGTCGGTTCAATGACCCTGTTGAGTATGCAGCACAACTTAAAGAGAAAGTATGGGACCTCTACAGAATCCGCGTTCGAATAGGGCTTGCGCCGAACAAGTGGCTTGCCAAGATGACCAACTCGATCGCTAAAAAGAGTAAGGACGGAATAGTCTGGTGGAGGGAAGATGAAGCCCTCGAAAAACTTTGGGAACTCCCGGTGTCCTCGATGTGGGGGATCAAGAGACGCGGAGAAGTACTTCAAACAAAATTTGGTGCGGAGACGATCGGGGACGTCGCTAGAATTCCCGCCCATTCATTACGACATGTGTTCGGACCAGCCTGGGGGACGATCATTTACCGGTGGAGTCATGGACAAGACCCTTCACCAGTGGATCCAAACTCCTATGACGCGCCCCATAGCGGCTACTCACAACGTATGACTCTTCCCCGCGATTACAGACGGGAAGAAGTGAATGTGCTTGCCTTGGAGCTCATCGACAAGGTTTGCGCTCGTGTTAGACGTGCTGGTTTAAAGGGAAGACGCATTAGTATCGGGGCCACATATGCAGGCTTTACGGGCGGCTTTTGGAAGTCTCAAACCCTCTCCTTTTATTCCAACGACGCTAGCGAGCTGTACCCCTTGTTCATGAAGTTATTCGACCGGTGGTGGAACGGTAAAGACGACATTCGGGCACTCTCTGTTGGCTTAGACAATTTAATCGAACATGAATCAAATCAACTCAGTCTCTTTGATGATGTTGTACGCCAAGACCATAAAAATCAAATTGTTGATGAGATAAGGGATCGGTTTGGTGAGACTGCTATTTTCCGATGTTCCAGTTTGTTACCCGTTGGTCAAATGATTGCTAGAAGCGGAAAAAAAATTGGTGGTCATTTTGCGTGAGGTGAGTTTGAATGGATATTGTTGATGGTAATTTGTATGCCGCCATGCGTATAATCCTTCCAGAACACCGTGCGGAGATGCGGCGAATGGAACAATTGAGTAAGGCCCGAACAAAACCTATCCTGTCCCAAGAGTCACTTGCAGAAATGACATATACCATAACGGAAGCGATTCAAGACGAACGTTCCGTGCGAATTGAGCTGTTCGCTACCTTTGAGAATGAGATTATTGAAGGCAGTCCAACAATTCTTAACGGTAAACTACAGGTCGTGACGTCCGACGGAATAAAGCACACTCTTTCACCCGATCGTATTGTCTCGGTATCCATTATTTAACATCGCATAAGACCTATCAAAGGCTGTTACAATACAAATATCAATTTGCGCCGAAGTTGAACTCCACCTGCGCTTACGTGTGGCCTCGGTCACGCCGAAGATAAGCCGGACGCTCACGTGCAAATAAGGGGGGTAACTCCAAGAGTTGCCCCCCTTTTTCGTGTTTCTGCCGAATCCGGTCGGGTAAGGACATATAGGGGACAACATTCAAGATAGTTTGAAACTGAAATATCGGAGCCAAATAGAAAAGAGACGGATCACTCCATCTCCCCCACCTTCATTCCGGTTTATGCTTGTCAAAAGAGAGCAATACATCAGTAAATCATTATCTGTGTTCTCTATTAAACAATTTACACATTTCCTGATTTACAAAATGACCATGAAAAAGGACGATTTTTTACTGTAGACCAAGGAATCGCGAATGCAATCGCAACGATGGCACTAGGTGTCCCTTAAGGCCCCTACATTTGAGCTGAAGAATGTATGGACATTTGGATACAATAAGACACCCATAATTGGATGTTACAAATTCATCAGCCTTTAATAAATATCGTTGTTTAAGGATTACCTCACTTCCAGATTGCTTGTAGAATTAGTGGTACGAGGAGGTATACCGGTGACTGAACATACATTCGTATTTAACCCAATGTCTCCTGAGTTTCAGGAGGATAGACACGCTGTACTTAAACTGATGCGGGAGTCATACCCTTTGTACAGTGAACCGGATCAACATATATCAGGTAGACCTTTTACAAGATGGACCCTTACAACCTATGACGACACGTTGTTTGTGTTGAGAGATCATCGTTTCGTACGAGAACTTCGTAATGCACTTCCTGCAGAAAAGGTACCATCCGTACCTGACTCGATTCGTAGTTTATCGGAATCTCAGCAAAATACGATGTTGTTCCGGGACCCACCTGACCACACACGACTTCGCTCGTTAATCAATAAGGCTTTCACGCCACGGATCATAAGGCATCTCGAGCCTAGAATTCACGATATAGCGAAACATCTTCTCAATGAGTTTGAGCAAGGGACAAAGCTCGATATTGTGCGCAGTTTTGCATTTCCATTACCAGTAATTGTGATCGCTGAGCTGCTTGGAGTACCAGTCGAAGATCGAGAATTGTTTAAGGAATGGTCGAACGCCTTCGTTCGAACGCTAGATATCCGACCATCTATGGAAACGCTTTTACATGGTAATCAAGTAACCATCGACTTCCGAGAGTACTTCCGGAATATTGTCAGGGAGAGAACAAAGCATCCTAAAGAGGACCTAATTAGTGAACTGATTCATGTACGCGAATCCGGGGACCGTTTGTCTGAGGATGAGTTACTGGATATGTGCATTCTCATCCTTATGGCTGGCCACGAAACAACTGTTAATTTGATTGCGAATGCTATATACCTAATGACTCAACATCCTGATCAACAGTTATTGCTAAGGAACCACCAAGGGCTAATGAAATCAGCAGTGGAAGAAGTATTACGATTTGAATCACCTGTTCAAGTTACTGGACGAACGGTAAAAGAGGATTTCGAGTATAATGGGCAGTTACTTTCACGTGGAGATTTCGTAAATGTGTGGATTTCGGCAGCCAATCGGGACCCGAAAGTTTTTAACAATCCCGATACCTTTGATATCACACGGCAGAACAATCGTCATTTGGCATTTGGTCAGGGGATTCACTACTGTCTTGGCGCACCTTTGGCTCGACAAGAAGGTGCAATTGCGTTAAGTTCCTTGATCAACAAATTTTCTTCATTAAATCTCAGTACGAGCCAAGTACAGTGGATACCATCGCTACTCATGCGTTCATTGAAGGAACTTGTAATTGAAATCTGATTTGAACTCGAACTCTACATCACCACTCATCCTTAGGATTTGATGGACATGCTACGGTAGCCGGTATTGCTTGAGAACATGAAGTGATTTACGTGTTGGCGGTGGGCTGCCCCCCGGCCATAGTACATGTTTCGATAGGGTCATTAACGATTTACCCACTAAAATGAAACAGACCAAGAAGAAGTTTCTCGGTCTGTTTCCTGTGTACACCAACTTATGTTTGTATTACGTACTCTCAGTTTTGTAACCACCTCCTCAAGGTGGTCAATTTGCTGTGATTATTCCGTTTGCGATTTTTGTTCCCTCACATACCTGAGAATTTGCGTTATGAACTCCTCATTAGAAGGGGGGCCTATAAGCAAGTCTTTGTCATATCCGAAAATACGTTGAATGTCTTTTTTACTACCACGACCCCACCCAGTGATAACTGCATGTCTTACGGCTCTTTGAACCCGGGAAGGCGTAGTTTTATACTTTGTGGCTAGGGCTTTATACATTTCTTTCGTATCTACTGAGACTTCATCGTGTTGCCAACGAACAGCGTCAGAAATGTAGAAATAACCCTTAATGTGTACCGGTATACCTATCTGATGGATAATGTCCCGAATCTCGGATGACAAAACAGATTGTGTCCATTGTTCTTTAATGCGTCTCGTTGCTTTTTGCTTCTGTTGCGGTGGTACGTTTGCGTCCGCGAGATACAGAATTAAGAAGTCCCTTAAACTTTCCAATGCTCCACGATCTGAAAGGTCTAGATTGGTGGGAAGTTCATCAGCCTTTGCAATCACCCGAATATGATTTGCTCGGTAGATGTCGTCTGCGATTGGTACGAACTGAACGTAGTCACCTTCTTCGATCATTCCCCCAGAATGTACATCTTCCATTTTGAATGTGTAATCGTGTCCATCCAGCGCAGCGATCGTGCCGATTCCTGTAGTGTGGTCAAACCACTTTCCCCTACCATTCATGTTGTCTCCCCCTTACATTTCTCGCATACCTAATGAATGGTCAAAGGAACTCATTGCAATTTGAGAGAAGTTTTCAGCGCTTGAACGCACGTACAACCGCCCTGGTAAGTCTCCAGTGATTTCGACGATCACCCCTAAGTCTGACTGAACGAGTGGTGGTTGAGCCAGACCAGATGCGCCATTTTGGAGTGTTCCAGGTACATTCATCCACCGTTTCAATCGTAGCATTTGCAAGAAATTTAACTACCTCTCCGGTGCTTAATGCCATTGTGTATCCTCCGTTCAATAGGAAACCAATTTGCATATCTCTTTCTCTAGTGGTTTCACAACAAATCCTCGTGCACCAGCTCTAATTGCTGAAATTACCATCGCTTGCTGTCCCATGGCTGAACACATAATGATTTTTGCGTCTGGGCACTTAGCCATGATGGCTTTAACAGCCTCTATTCCATCCATTTCAGGCATCGTTATGTCCATCGTCACTACGTCTGGTTGATGAATGAAGTACATGTCCACAGCCTCTTTACCGTTGGCGGCTTCTCCTACGACTTCGTGTCCACCCTCAGTCAAGTAACCTCTTAGCATCATTCTCATAAACGCTGCATCATCTGTTACTAGTACTCTTGCCAAAATACATTTCCCTTTCTGTAAGCTTGTTTCAAGATAGTTTGAAACTGCGGTTCGTGTGGTGGATCACAACTCATCTGCAGTGACTTTTTGTCCACGTTTAGTTGCGACTCATAAATTTGATTAGATAAAGTGCCATATTCCATTACACCCGAAAATCATTTGTCACGCCGGACATGTGGAGGACATCTTGTCAAACGGTGAAACTTTCCAATTGTCAATAAGAATCAAGTCCAAAGCTCACTTTTCTCACTTTGTCAGAATGATGTCCTCTTTTTTGTCTTGTCAGGTCTTAAACTTGAGAATGCACAACGCGCTTGGCAACTAGCGATGAGGATGTGACACTATGGTTCAGCGGATAGGGGTGAATACTTCAGAAACCACATTTCGCGGACACTGCCAAAACAAAAAAAAGAACCGATCAGGCATGTGATTTATGCCGTCTCGGTACTTCGTACATCCTGCTTTAACCGTTGTTCCATTGCGAACCTCAAGTCCTTATCTAATTCGGAAACATTCTGTAGTGCCCAGGAAAAATAACTTTTTGGTATAGAATCCATGAATTCCCCTTTGTGCTTGCCGAAGGGCATAACATCTATGGGTATTGGGGAGTAGGTATACGATATCAGGTCTTCAACTTGGTCTGTTTGTGCAACGAACTTCCGATAATAGGCTAATTCACGGTAAAACACATGCGCGGTGACCAGTGTATCCCCTGCAGCGCTGTGGGCGGATTCCGCTTGCACGTTTATGTCCATCCAGTACCGAAGAACCTGATTACCAAACGCGGGCGCATCCGGCCATAAATGGCGTGCAAGGCGATAAGAGCATATCCACGGCCGACCTGTCTCTGGAATCATGGAACGGTCAAACCGTGCGTTGTGAGCGACCACAATTGCACCTTCCAAATGTTGAACTATAGTAGGCCATATTGCATCAAACTTTGGCTTATCCGCCACATCCCGAAGGGTAATGTGATGGATGGCCGAGGCCGTAGGTGGTATATCACGCTCTGGATGAACTAGTGTGTTGAATAATGGCTTGATTCCGTTACGAGAGACCTCAACAAGGGATATGTCGCAAACACGATCAATTTCTGGATTAGTACCTGTGGTTTCAGTGTCGAGAACAACGAAACGTGCATCTTGTATGCGCATAAATACTACACCCTTATGTGTTTTGACCCATCATTGTACTCGTAAAATCCTTTTCCGAGTCGGTTGATCTGCCCCATTGAATGAATCACCATATTGGACATTTTCACACTTGGATTGCTACCCCATTTAAGGTCAGGAAGTAGATTTTTAATTTCATCAAACTTTACTGGCTGACCCTTTTGTTTAAGGAGAGCTATAACTGCATCGACGTCATTGTTCCCCGTTTTCACTTTAGGCGTTGAACCTGAATTCTCTGCGCTTTCATTCACTTTCTTATATTCTTCGGTAACTTGAACGGCAGCGGCTGCTGTCTCCATCGCTGAAACTTTCTCGCGTGTAGATTCTTCAAGGATGTTTGACACGTGAGTTAGCAAGTCGCCTATGATTTCTTCTTTTACTAAGCGGATTGCTTGGAACATTTTTCTCTCAATTGATTCTTCAACGGCTTGCCTAACCACACTTGAGAGTTCCTTTGCAACTGCTTGACTGACCACACTTGGGAGTTCTTTTGCAATCGCTTTTTCAACAGCACTACCGAAAATTTCCGAGAATGTTGCAAGCCCTTGTTGAGTGAATGTCGCTGCAACTTCCTCCTGATTGGGCCGGTCGTTTCTTGTATTACCCGAGTCACGCTTATTTGAGTTATAGTCCCGTCGGTTCGCAGATCCACTCGAGTGCTTATAATTTCCTCGGTTGTCATCTGGATACTGTTCACGGTGTTGACCTTGTGTCCAACTCATCAGTATTTCTCCAATCTATAAATATTACTTCCTAGCATATCACGAATTATTGTTGCTCCTGTCAATAGGTAGAACATCAATTTATTGTATGTTGGTGTTAAAACATGTCTAAGGCTTAAAATCTCTTTATAGACAAATAAAAGTCCCCCAGGCTTTGGCGGGACTTATGTGATGGGATTACAGTTACACCGACTCAGAAAGAACATTATTCGGTGGGAGTACGCGCCGCGCTCGTTCGAGAATCTTGAGTAGTGTTTGTGTATCTTCGGCAATTTGCTCCGGAGTCAGTTGTTCTCGTGGCACTGTCTCTAATTCCCTAACTCGGACTAATAACTCGTCCCTTTCTTTTGCAACCTGTTCGTATTTACCCACTAAGTTTTGAAACGAATCATCATAGTTCTTGAGGAACTGGATTACTTTCTCCATCTCTGTATTAGATGTTACGGTCTCCACCTCAGTAGTTTCAGGCACGGAGGACTCGTTATTGCCCTTTAATGCCTTCCGCTCTTCTTTGGCTCTTTGTATCCGATCCTCACATGTCTTTCTCACAACACCGTTCCACCGAAACCCACACGCTGCCGGCGTTCTCCCCAGTAATGTACCGGCATGTTCAAACGCCGAAAGTTGTGTTTTTCCAAAACGAATGGAATTTAGAACAATGTCTGTTAATATCGCATCGTGTTCTTCAGTCCAAGCGTCAGTACGGAATATTGCTGATTTGGGCATCTAAGTTTCTCCTTTCGCTATTAGCTTTATCGCCAGTTTTGAACGACCCCATACGTACTAATTAGATATTTATGTCTTGGAAACCCATTCATATTCATGCTGATGACAAGAAAAAACGACCCCTTAGAGGTCGCATTATAGTTCCGCAAGCAATTCTGAGAGGCTTCTGGAGCTTGTTGACACTATTATGCCAGTGGTGGGCCATTCTGTACGACCGGAACAAGTACCTCTTCAAGTATCACTTGTATGTTACTACTAGGGAAGTGGCTAAGTTACGTCCCGGTGAAGTGATGTATTGTCCATTCATGTAAAGTCCAGTTGAACTTCCTCCATCGAGGTTCATCCCAGACCGTAGTCCTAGTTGCTGAACGATACGTGCCTCTGTAGCTAGAGTTGCAGAGTGAATAGTTCCAAGGACCAAATCACCCTTATTATCAATACCCGCGAAACTACGAAGCGTATTTGTATCAATCAAGGTTGGGTCTTTGAAACCTTCGAGCGATGGATTCAAAACGATTTGACCCCCGTTAACCAACATTGGCCCAGCTCCAATTGCATTTGGATATGCGGAAAAGTTAATTGCATCCCCATTTAAGCCATCAACAGAGACACTCAAACTAGCCGGATCGCCCGCATGAATTCGATTAAGCATAGATGATTCATTGCTTCCGAGTTCGACTGCAAATCCATTTGAAGGAATAGTCGTAATCCCTTGATGGATGCTCAACACTCTGTTTCCCTCAATATCAACTACAGACGCCCTGCTATCTTTGGTTGTCTTACCGTAAAAGGATGTGAGAATGTCTACTCGGTCTGAGTTTTCACTTGGAACATTTAAGTACCAAGGCCATAGGCCAGTAACCGAAGGATTGGATTGGTCTTCAATGTTCGCACTAAGCGACTCCTTTGCCCGAGCCATCAACATTTGTCCGTTATTTCCGAATCCGAGTATCGTCCCCTCTGAATCACTCTCAAACTGACCATTTATTTCAATGGCACCAGACGGATAATCATTTGACCAGGAGTTGAAGAAAGTACCGTTTATCGCGACTACCGCATGTGCTGATTTCGCCATGTTTGCGAGCGATGCAGTTGTCCCAAATTGGTTGTTTGCTACTACTGGCATTACGCAAACTTTAGGATTATGAACGTTGATTGTGACATAGTTCACCGTCTCGCCATCGATTAACGTGTGATGCTGAATTATGGATTGACTCCACGCAGGTTGAGTTGAAGCGGAAGCTATTTGGCAAAAAGCTGCTACGGATAGGATTACGACAGCGGTGCTTATTGCAAGTGTCGATTTCTTCATGTACATACTCCCTTAATCTCATTTAGTTTGTGAGCATTAACCCGTTGAGCGCGAAGGAGGTTTACAGCCCCTCATTTCTGTTTAACCGCAGTTCCTCATTTCTGTTGTAGGTATCTAAGTACTTTCTAACCAGGAATTTTGCTGCACTATTCTTCATCTCAAGTCCCATTTCGACCATTGAATCTTTCGGTCCGTCAGGGTTGTTATCTGTCATTTAAGCTGTCCAGCTACTCAACAAACCTCTACCAAAGTTCCGAATATAACCGATGCGCTTTTCGTCTAACAACACCGGAAAATGCCCATTGGAGTTACGCTCTCCAATTTCATAGTCTGCCGACATATCATCACCCTCATTATTCATTTCATCTAATCAACCAGTGTACGACAAAATGCGACAACCACTACACGAATAATAATCATCGAATGTCCGCCATCTTGTCCAAAGTTAACAGGAGGAGCTCGTTGTTCGTAAACTCATACATGTCGAGGTCTATATTGGCTCTTGCATAATGTATCGCTGTCATGGCGCTATTCTATGCAGTCTGCTCGATGAATACTTGCGCTGTCGGGGTACTAATTGTTTATGGTTGAACGGATGGTGCTGTAAAGGCTGCTAGACCTGCCGTTCCGAGTAATAATGATAGTCTGGTTATGGTGTATCGCATAATGACTCCTTCCACATTATTTCATCCGTTGCTCAATTATATTAGACAACGAATCCTTGGGCTTTGTTGGACGTTTCGCGGGTAAAAAAATTGCCCAACGGAGCACCATTATGTTTTACGGTACAAAAAAGGACGCCTAATTAATCAGACGTCCATCATGGGAAAAAGGGTGATACCTAAATTGTATCATTTCATAGATTTTGTTCCTACTTGGCTGGAATATCCAAACCTACAATAGTTTGCTAGTGGCTATTAAATCTGCTATCTCTTTCTCCACTGGCTTCTGTGGTGTCCTTTGCAATAAAACAACCACCATCGGCAGAATCAACAGCACTGTCTTAATAATGTCGTACGTCAGTTGCGCCGGCATTGTTAGAAATGCATGTGTCTCCCATTGCCATAGCAAGCAAAACACTATGAGACATGCGGACGATACGATAAGGGCGGATTTCTTCGAGTTATTTCTCACCAGATCGACCACAGCAAATATCCATAATCCTATGAGTGCAAGGAGAACAAGGAAGAATACGGTTGGATGAATATCGTACGACCAGAATAGATCGAACCATCCTTTAACGGAGCGAAAGATACGAGGGTTAACCGGTTGCTTCGGCATCCCTAACCAGTAAACACTAGTGATTAATCTCCACATTGAACGCTACCTCCTTACGTTTATTACACACAAATAGCCATTGTTTGTTGTTGTGCTGAACAGTTTTGTAGATCGAATTGGGAGAAGATGCCGCCTTTGAGTTAATGAGTACTCTCCGTGCATTAGAAATTTTACGTGAGGAATTTGTAGAAAGTCGGACGTTTAGCGGACAAACTTTCAATACATAGGGTCCCTTAACTACTTGCCGAGATGTTAGCCGAAGTATATGCTAGCCGAAAGTGCAAAATGGAACCGTAAAGTGGCCGTGATTCAAAAAATGAGGGGCTACCGTCCCGCCCATTAATACAATATCCGTTTTAACCGTATGCAAACTCAAGGTCGCCGTCCTCAATTGCTTTCACCAGAGAAGCAATATGATCTGTAAGCATTGATTCCATAACCAATATCCCCCTTTCAAATTTCCATGATACGGATTCGATATCTGATTCAGTTCCGTCAGGGACCATCCGCATTGCAGTCATGGTTCACCTGAGGGGTGATGAAGCCTTCTAGACTATCAATCAAATACAACGGCCTACCCTTTACTTCATCATAAATGCGCCTGACATATCCACCGAGAACCCCCATACATGCGAGAATACACCCGCATAGAATAAAGACGACGAAGGTGAGCAGCTCTACGCTTGATATAGTTCTATAGAGTATCAATATACTGAACAAATACACCAAGCCTGCGAAAAGACTGAGCGCACCTATATAAGCTGCTAATTTGACCGGAAAGTGCGAAAATGACGTGATTGCGTCCATCGAGAGTTTCAGCATCTTTTTCGCGGAATACTTTGTCTGTCCCGCTTGGCGACTGTCGCGTACGTACTCGACTGCGGTTTGCCGAAAGCCTGCCCAACTCACCATACCTCGAATGAACCTGTGCTTTTCCTCCATGAGATTCAGTACATCGCATACCTTTCTATCCACCAGGCGGAAGTCCCCCGTATCGACTGGAATCTCGACGTCAGTGATTCGGTGCAGCACGCGATAGAAGACGGATGCAGTCCACTTCTTAAACATCGTCTCCCCTTTGCGTTGCAACCGTTTGGCATAAACGACTTGGTATCCCTGCCTCCACTTCTCCATCATGGTTATAATTAGTTCAGGTGGATCTTGCAAGTCCCCGTCCATGACTACCACCGCATCTCCCGTGGCATGTTCCATACCAGCTGAAATGGCGAATTGATGTCCGAAATTACGTGAGAAGTTGATGATCTTTACATGTTGGTCTTTTACGCAAATTTGGTGAAGACGTATGGCAGTACCGTCACGACTACCATCATTAACAAACAACAACTCATACGATTCATTTGTTGATTCCATCACGTTTTTTATACGTAAGTACGTCTCTTCAATGATTTCTTCTTCGTTGTACACAGGCACAACTATAGATAACTGCACTGGTACATCGGCAGCAAAAGCATGGACCTGATTTGTTGTTGATTGAGTGATTGTTCTTGCAAATACATCATCCGATACGCTTTGTCCAGCATTAACCAATTTAGGTCGCATCCGTGTCTCCGTCACAGTTTTCGCTCCTTAAAAGTTTAGACCACCCATATTGACCCTAACTCTATTAGACATCAGATTTTGATTGGAGAAAGGACAAACTGAGGACATTATTGGGATTTCGGATGCGAATAAAAAAAGGCCGCCCACTTGGTCTTGCATGGAAGGTGAAGCGACCCATCAATGTCTTTCAAGGGCTCCACGTCGCCCTTGAGACCTCCAATTTATTGTCGTCCATCTTTGTCCGGGGGCTTCGCCCCCGCGCCCCCAAGAGCCTACGCTGCGCGTGCGTCTTGCCCAGGTTAGGAGCCCCTGTATTATTCGTAATACAAAAAGGGCCGTTACGAGAGCGTCCCTCTAGGTTATACAATTTGAGTTGGCTATCCTGGCATGATCTCTAGTAACTCCGAAGACTCATTGAACCATATGTAGTTCTGCTCCATTAACTCCTTTACTCCTCTTTCAACTCGTTCCCAACCGGCCCTCATATACAAATCCATATAATCTGAGCCAGCACGTTTAGTATCGGGTCGTTCATGTCGGTAAGTTTCCCATACACAGAAACCCCTCCTACCACTTTGACTATTACCTCCATTGTAATCTTTATCGAAATAAAAAACGCCCTGTTTTCACAAGGCGCTGTTGTACTTCAATCCGGGAATTCTGCTTAACTAAACTGCTTCTGAATGGTATCGACTTTTGCAATTAAGCGTTGCATGATTTTCTTTAGTGCCTCGAGTTCTTCAGGTAATAGCTCTGTAGATTCTTCGTCGGAATAAAGGTCACTACTAAATACTGCAGGAAGTTTGCTTTCGATTTTGAAGAGCGTACTTTTTGTGTCCTCGATTTCCTTCTTAGCAGCATCACGTTTGTAGCCAACTTTGGTTCTCTTATCTGCAAAGACACTACTGATTTTATCGATCTCTGCCATTTTCTTTTTGTCGACCTCTACACCTTGTATCCCTTCGGTGAACTCGAATTGATGGTTGACCGTCTTCATCAACTCTGTTGTTTCATCCCCGAAAAATTCCAATGCAGATGAAGTAGTCGACGGAACTTCGATTACAAGGGCTGGTGAATCCGAACTTCCTTGTTCTTCACTCAAACTACTGGTAAAGTCTAACTCCACTTCTCCGATGTCGTGTAGGCTGTTTGTTGCCTGGGGCACTTCGCCTTCGACTTTTGCCTTTGGCCTACAAGCATCCCGATACAACTTTGCAGCTTCCTCAGTAACCGTATAACCGTTGTTCTTTGCCTCGTCTTTGATTCGCTCGTAATACGCCTTCTGCTCGTTCTGGTTCAAAGAGGATAAGTAATCCCCCGCCTTCAACCCAATCTTTCCTTGACTGGTCAAGTTCTGCAATTCAGGAATCAAGTTTAGTAATCGTATGGTTCTGTTGAAAGTAGCCTTTTGAATTCCGAAAACAGCCGCTAATTCCTCGACCGTCTTATAATCGGATGACGCGTCATCCACTTTTTTCGGACGCCCATTCTTGCTCCCGTGGATCTGTTTCATCCGTTCAAAAGTGCGCGCTTTACGAATTAAATCCTCTTCTTCACCAGAACGTTCGATGTTATCTCGAACCAGTAAGCTTTCTGCTTCTTCATCGTCCACATCGTAATAAACCACCGGTACCGTCTCGAGTTGCAACTCCTTGGCTACTTCCCACCGAGTATGACCTGCAATGATGGTCTGCGTACTACGTTGAACTTTTATTGGGTCACGAATCCCATCCTCTGATATGGCCTTTTCCAAGCGAGCAATCGGTGTTGGTGTCTTGTAGATTTCTCGTTTTGGGTGAGGCTTTAATTCAGTGAGTGGAACATGTACAACTTCATAAAAGGCTGTCATTGTATTTCACCCTCCTTCTGGAATCACCTACTTCTATTACACTCCGTCCGCAAGGATAGTGACGGACTTTCTTTGGACACGTTAAAAAAGGCTACGCCTATGTAGACGTAACCTGGACTATTGATAACACCTTATTTCAGTAGTTCCATGTACAAATATTCAAGATTGAGTCTGAGACTGCTATCGACTAACTCTTCAATTTGTGACATGTAATTTTGTGGAATGTATTTTTGTTTTCAGCTTATTCATGTGATATGTCATTATACTCTTCTTCGTATCCGACGTGCCTACTACTTCAACTATAAAGAAGTAATTGTCCAAGGGCTGGACATTTATTTCGTCAATTGAACATGACTCTTTGGTGCCACACTGTTGAACCACTTCGTAATGTGTCGAAGCTGAAAACGTGTACCCTTGAACTCCATTACATATGATGCTTCAGTAAAGACAAGCGGGATTCGTAATGTACCACGTTCTGTATGTGGAGTCTGCATGACTCTTCTGGTGGTTGAACTCGTAACCTCTTTGCAGTGCATCACCAGTCCACGTTCGCGTAAGGATATCGTGGTGTTAGGTTGAAAGTGTGGACACAACGAATCGGTGCGCCACGAGGCGCTGTATGTTGAGGCCATCACACAATGTGGCTGGTGGGTACCTCATCCCATTAAGACTACGGTGGCATGCGTTGGGTTTGAGCGAACCCGAGGTGTGGAGCCCACTGAACAACGTACCCGTGCGGGAGACCCGACCTCCCAATAGGCGGGGCCAGTCTCTATGACCTGCTACGGTCAGCTAAACGAAGTCACGCTTGAAGCGCGGTCATGTGTAACACCTGAAACGTCGGATGATACGGGTGGGTTGGAATGAGCACGATGCTCTCGATTCTGGCATCGTGACCCGAGCAATCGGTGGTCAGCGTGATATAGAGGTAAAATCACCTGAATCTTCCCCGTGTATAGTGGCGGCCTAAGGCAGCGAGACAACACACAGTGAACGTGGGAACCGCCGCATTCGTCCCAACTGGGATGGACAGCTCCGTTGAAGTGAATGCGTCGGGACGGAGGAATCGTAGTAGTCCGAGATGGATAATGCCCATCACATGGCGAAGGATTCCAGTTTGAAGTAGGTGCGCGTGAGTAAAGTAAGGCTCCCCATTAGGGAGTGATTGCGATCTCTACCGTCACTCAATCCTCCACATTGGAGGCAAAGAGGTTTGAAACACAAGCGCGCCTTGCACGAAGGTCTTTGGAACAACGACCGTTTTCAAAATTGCACCATCTGCTGAGATGGAATGTCTGGATTGACCTCTCTATTGAGAGAGTGCTGCGCAACAAAGGTGCGCACACACCCGGCGTAGACAACAAGACGAAGAAGGATTATGCCACACCAGAGGCCCGGCAAAGGCTTCGGGAAGATGTGAAACAAGTACTGCGACTGTACTCATCCAGCCCTGTACGGAGAATTTTCATCCCGAAGAACCATAAGCCACATGAAAAAAGGCCGCTCGGAATTCCAACTATCGTTGATCGCGCCGCCCAGGATGCGGTACGTAGTATTCTGGAACCCATCTACGAAGGAAAACAGCACCCGCACAGCTATGGATTCCGACCGTATCGCTGTACGCATCATGCCATTGAGCGCATCCGCTTCCTCATCGGCAGACACCGCTATTGCTGGGTGGTCGACTTGACATCAAGGGGTTCTTCGACAACGTAGACCATGACATCCTGTTGGATATCCTGCGGCGGGACATTCATGACCGCCGATTGATAAAAGTTATCCGCAATATGTTAAACGCAGGGCTCGTCTACGAGGGAGAATTCGAGGAAACAGAGCTTGGCACACCACAGGGTGGAGTCGCTAGTCCGATTCTTGGAAATATCTATTTGAACGAGCTGGATGAATTCATCGCGAACAAGTACGAATACCTATCACCTCGGGAGCGGAAAAAGGCCGATATCCCCTGCTACATCGTGAGATACGCGGACGATGCAGTGGTTCTTTGCGGAAGCAAGAAACATGCCGAGACGCTCAAAGCGGAAATCGCGGAATACCTAAGCAACAGGCTGAAACTTCAGTTGTCGGCGGAAAAGACACTGGTGACGCATGCGGACAAGGGATTTGACTTCCTCGGGTTCAACATCCGACGATGGAAGCGGCAGGGGAAAGAGCGGGTTCTTGCGAAGCCGAGTCGTAAAGCGATTCAACGGTTTAGAAGTACCATGGCTAAGGATTCACGAGCATTCTGGATGGCACCGGGCGCGGCAGTCGTCGCCACACTGAACCGAAAGATTCGAGGCTTTGCTGAATACTTCCGACGAGGGAATGCGAAGGACACCTTTCTCACCCTCGATTACTATTTATGGGGGTTGGTGTTTCACAGGCTTAAGCAAAGAACAAGAGAGCCCCCAGGCGTAGTGGCGAGGAGATACCAACACCGCTTCAATGAAGCCGCCAACCTTCCATACCACCGGAAGTCCACGGCGAAGAACTTCGGATTCAAGGACAGCGACGGCAACGTGCACATGCTCGACAAACTTGGGTTCTACAAGATAGAGTACCCGGACAAATGCTCGCAAAAGAATCCTTACGTACCAATGACCGGGAGTGGCTGGATGGTAATCGTAAACTTCGAGAAACGATAAGAGTCCAACGTACCAGATACATCGAGCGGCTATACGGGCTGCCGGAAAACTGGACATCCTACCGCCAGTATGTGGTGACAAGACAAAATGGACGATGCGCAAAATGTGCTTGCAAACTCACTGGTCAAAACACACATGTTGATTACTGGCCGGGAGTTGCAGGAGACATACGGGTACAAATGAAATCCATACCAGACAATCTAGTCGCCGTGTGTATTCCATGCTATGGGAGAAAACAACGGCGCAGCAACAGGAAGAATACGGGCCAGGCTGAACTACGTGCAACCTAAAACTACTTCAAATGGAGAGCCGGATGCATCGAAAGGTGCAAGTCCGGTTCGGGGAAGGGCTCGGGCGTCCAACTACCCTTAACGGGTGGGTCGGCCCGGGCCTATTCTACAGAATGTGAAAATAAGTAAATTGATTCGAGGTGTCTACGATGAAAAAACAGTACGATGCAGATTTCAAACTTAATACAGTGAAGTTAATTCTGGAGGAGGGGAAAGTCGCTTCCCAAGTTGCCCGTGATCTTGGCATATCTCAAAAGACAGTCTATGGCTGGGTTGCGCAGTATAAGAACGATCCGAAGCACCCCTTCGTCGGATCCGGAAATCTCAAGCCCGATGCGCAAGCAACGCGTGACCTGGAACGGGAAAACCGCGAACTGAGAGAGGAACTCGAGATATTAAAAAAAGCGGTGCGCATCTTCAGCAACGACCGGAAGTAAGGTATCAATTCATCCATGATCACCGCTTCGAGTTTTCGGTTCAGAAGATGTGCAAAGTACTCGACGTCTATCGAAGCGGTTATTACGCGTGGTTGAATCGCCCAGATAGTGAACGCAAACATCGTCGCCGCGCCCTTAAGAAGAGGATCCATGAAATCTTTCTCACCTCTCGCCGATTATACGGGAGTCCAAAGATTACAAGGATTCTGCGTGATGAGGGGATCCGAGTGGGTCAAAAGACGGTGGCTGACATCATGCGCGAGAGTGGCCTCAAGAGCCGGACGAAACACAAGTACAAAGCGACCACTAACTCGAAGCACAATCATCCTGTCTCTGATAATGTGTTGAACCAGACGTTTCGAGCCGAGCGTCCGAACCAGGTGTGGATGTCTGACATTACCTATGTGTGGACCGCCGAAGGATGGCTATACGTCGCAAGCATCATAGATTTGTTTACCCGAAAAATCGTGGGCTGGAAGGCTGACTCGCGGATGACAAAAGAATTAGTCATCGATGCGTTAAATCATGCGTATCGGCGTGAAAGGCCGAAACCCGGGGTTTTACACCATTCGGACCGTGGAAGCCAATATGCATCAAAAGAGTACCGGGACAAGCTCAGGGACTACGGGATGATCAGCAGCATGAGTCGGAAAGGCAACTGTTATGATAACGCGTGTATCGAGTCATTTCATAGCGTCATTAAACGCGAACTCGTCCATCTGGAGACGTTCAAGACGCGTACTTTGGCCAAGCGCCAAATCTGGGAGTACATTGAGCGTTGGTACAATCGACAACGCATTCATTCATCTATTGATTACAAAACGCCGGTCCAATACCAAGCGATGTACGAGCGGACGCAAAAATCGGCAGCCTAAGCATGTAGGATGGGATTTTCATACATTCTCAGTTTGTCGTGTCCACCGTATTGACTTAATACCAGGATTACCTTCCGCGAACTTAATAACAAACTACCGGCTTCATTCCCTCTTAATTGTTAAGTCATAAACGTAAGACCTTGGCCACTTTACCTGTTTCAATTTACGACACAGTTTCTTAAATGGGTGTTTCTCTTTAGGGTCATTTTTGTACGAATAATAACTTTGACTTAGGATCGCAATCGTCGTAATTGGATTCACCCATGTCTTCTTTTCCTCGAACCCTAGTCGTTTAAGAAGTCCCGAAGATTCAATCGTTTCAGCCGTTAAGAATTCCAGGTCATCATAAATGGGCTTTTCCAACTCAACTTCAAATTGCTTTTTTAGCTTTTTCGGACCCCACTGCTGAATGGAGGAATCATACAGGTCTTGTCCAAGTAGAAAATGAAGTTCGGCATAAGCATGTTTCTTGTGTCGTTTTATTCCCAATGGACCAACGAACGGTTGAACCTCTAACCTCTCTAAGAGTTGCTTTGGGTGCTTACGTAATCTCCATATTTGAAAAGGGCCAATGCTCAATAATAAACCCAGTACCACTATGTACGCGACTATTAACCATAGCCCCTTTACAGCAAACGGCAGAACTGCCATGAGTAAGATGAACAGTGCCCAAAGACATACGTGTCGTAATACCCTTGTTCGCTTCGCCATTGTCATCCTCTCCAACCCCCATTTCCTGTGAAGTGGTCAATTAAGTTCTGAATGTCATTGACCTTGGTCCGTGTCGTCATCATTTTCTGGCAGAGCCCCAGTATTTTCTCTTGGCACCTTTTCCTTTATTTCAAAGAGATCTTCTATCGAGCAATCGAATACGCGTGAAAGCCTAACGAGTGTGTTCATGCTGTACCCACCTTGTGAATCAAAGCGTGATATAACCACTTGTGGTAGTCCACTAAGCACGGACAACTTTTGCTGTGTCCAGCCTCTTTTATGACGCCAATGTTCAAGACGTGGAGTGATTTCAAATTCCATATCACCAATACGTTGCACCTTTTATCAAACCTTTCAAGACATTATCCGTTAGCGTATAAATAGTATAGGAATTAGTGATATTTCTCAAGAAACAGAATAACGGGCGACCTATACCAACTCGTTCATACATTACCTATTGGAAATACCATTGACGCGTTCTGGCGAACGTCTAGTAGTTCATTCAGCATTTCGTCCTGTGACAACTCTCCCTGTAGGAACAAGTTGAATCTTCGAGATAGATATTCAATGTGTTGAGCATCTTATTTCAGCGATAGACAATATCAACGAAGGCATATCTTGATACTCTTCGTCGAAAGGAAACCAGCTAGGAGACTGCAATGTGTTTTCCGTTGCGTTTCGTCTATCAGAGAATTCCTTGTACAACTCCAACATCCCGTTTATTGTTTCCTCTGTCGTCACCGTGTGTCGAACTCCTTTATGAATGACCTGGTTTGTACCACTACTTAGCGTATAGTCCCGAATATTAAATGGCTTGGTCACCTTAACAGAAAAATGACAAGAGCGACCTTGCGAGAGCCGCTTTATGAATTTGGGGCAAATCAGTTTGAGCTTGGATTCGCTACCTTGGAGAACGACCTCCCCTCGCGTCTCTGACGCGAAGGAATGTCATGCGGTACTCATGCGACCTTCCCTCGAGTGCTGCGCCCTCGACGAAACGTCGCGTGGCTACATGTTAATCAAGAGGAAGCCGGACGTTTGAGAGAATCGTTTCATCCATCACATAGTACTTGATGTCCGTACTTGCTTCTTTAGATACTGATTCCCAGAATTCCTTTTCCTCCTTCGTGGTACACCAGACAATATGTTCAGGACCACCCAGAGAACTAATCTCTATTGCCAATTTAACAATCGTACCAATCGGTCGACCGAGTGTAGTATCGATGTAGACTTCCTTTCCATCTTGCTTCGTGACCTTCCAGCGGAATGTTGGAGCTACCCCTGCCACTTCTTCAATATGACCTCCGTTAATCCGGTATGGTTCAAGTATCTGAAGTATGGTACGTCTACCCATAAACCGTATTGCATCAATAAGAGAAACAGGGTTTTTGACAGCCCATTCATACGACATTATCCAAGCATTATTGTGGTGGTCATGTAAACATTTCTGCATGGCTTCCTTTTGAAAACTCTTTTGAACGAACACGACAGGTTCGTACAGCCCTTCATTCCCTTTTGCAATTACCCACTCCATGTACTTCTTGTACACCCTGGACGTGCTTGTGAATACACTCAGACCCACGAGTTGGAGTTCATCGTTGTCCTTTTTATAAATAAGGCCACCTAGTAGTCCAGGATCATGCGGTTCTTCGTTCCGGTACTTTATCTGGTCGAACAACCGCTTAAACGCTACATTTGGAATCCACTGCATGAGGTACTCCATGCCACACTTGGCCATTTGGATGTACAACTCTGTCAGCAAGACATATCTATTTCGCTGGTCTCGATTGGGGCTTGACTCAGCTTTATCATTCGCAAGGTAATAGTCATACCCGACCTTATTCTCATACTCAAGTACTGTAGTCCTGTCTAGTGTATTCACTATACAATTTGGTGCATCGTACCATACGTCCTTGTCCGGACTGTACAGGTTAAGTTTCATACGTGATTTCCGTATATTACTGAATTGTTCAATCTTCCTTCGGAGATTCCACTTCTGGGTGTGTTTCTTTATAAGCCAATTCGCCTTGCTATCCTCAGGAATCATTTGAAATAGCTGTTCTGTTGTGGCGACCCTTATGTTGTATAGGTGCTCTATCAATCCTTGCATCACTGCTATCCACTCAGCGTCTTTCATTCGTTCATCTGCGAACACTCTTCTCTTCTTCGTGACTCGTTCTCGTTCTTCCGTTGCTTGCATGACCCTCTCGTCCTCCTCGCCCCTGAGTGCTGATTCGGCGTGCCATTCGATGAGTCTTCCAGCCTCACCAAACGGCGCGCTCGCCCACGACGCCAAGACCCCGATGTTTGATGTCAAAACTTGCTGATTCAATAATCATTAATTTCGCTAGATTTTACAAGGGTTTTTGGACAATCTTTGAAATGAAATTTTGTTCCGATCTTGCTTTTGGGCAAGATCTAAAAATTTAACAGAGTAAGTTTTGACATTTTTCAGGTCAAATTAGGGTCTAAAGGTGCCACTCGTATAACGGGAAATTCGGATTCTGATCCCTGTCTAACCTGAATAATAACGCCCGGGTTCTCCTTATCCACCTTGTAAAAAAACTTGAGATTTACGTTCTTTGTATAGTCATCCTCTAACAGCTGACCAGCAACAAGTGAATCCAATATCGGTCTGAACCAAAAGTGGTCAGGGTCCCTTTCACTTGTGTTAGGCATGAGTACGATTACACTAACGTCTGCGAATGATAAAGGGGCCTCAAAGGGTAAACCATTAATTTCTCTGATAACTTGCCGCATTAACGTTCTCCAATGACGGTTGATATTACTGTATCCAGCTTTTATGGGCATTTTTTTCGATAGAAGTCGGAATTTTACAGACATAGTTATTACCTCATAAGGTAGTTCAATTTCTAGATAATCCTCGCCTATACGCGCTTTTACGCCGATTTCGCTCAGCTTGTTAGAAAAGAAGTAATCCGCTTCTTCTGCATGAACAGCACCAAGTATATTAGATAGATACCTTATATCTCGCACCTTTTCTTCGATTCTCTCGTTCAAAGGATGAGGTATTCGTGTAGTATCACCTGCATCAAGAAGTTGATTTTCTAGCTCGATTAACGCAAGCGATACCTCACCAAATAGCTGAATAACCCTATTTTGTAGTTCTGACGCCATTTTCTCAGCCCCTTATTCACTATTTTCTCATGTCTTCTTCTATCAATCGGTGACTTAACAAGAAAACTCCGCCGGTTAGCGGAGTTGTTGGTCTGGTGGTGCAATTCCGACTCTCTTCCTTTGTTTCTGTGGTTGCATTGGTACTCCCGCTGCTTCGGGATATTCTGGCGGTGAAGATAGTGTCTCCTTCATATTTGACACGGATACTGTCCTGTTTTCAACCAACAAACCCAGTCTAATTAACTCCCGAAGCCTTTGACTTCGCCTCCGTGGAGGCGTTTCATCAACAATTTTTGCGATATCCATATCGATTTTCGGGTCGTAATAGAGTGGAACCCTGGGCCCTTTAGACAAGCTACACCACCTCCAATTGATTAGGTGCACCTCAGATGCCCCTCAAGTGCCCCTCAGGGATACTCCAAGTGCCCTTCCTTTATGTTTAGAGCTAAATCCCAATCTTCAGGTGCCCCTCAGGTGCCCCTTAGAGGCACCTTGGGTGTACCTTGTTACGGAGTAATAGGAAAAGCAGTATTCGCCAGTACTTGCTTGCATAGACCTCTCGCTATCGACAAGTCAGGGCGTACTGGAATTTCAATGTCACTCATAAACGAACGATAGTATTTGGCGAATGCTTGACCAGTTCCGCCGGCTAGAATCACCTTATCCAAGTGAAAACGGTCTGGGAAGTTCACTCCGATTGCTCCTAACATCCGTTCCCACGCTTCGTCCATGGCTTTTTTGTAAATTGGAGTAATGTCTCTCTCGCCCATTTGACCGTATTTGAAATACTTCGTATCGGAATCATCGCATTCCCGCAGCTGAGCTTCTAACTCAAACACGTCCGCACGTACCTTTGGAAACTCGCTGCGAATTACATTCAAGATATCCTGGTACACATCATTCATACCGATTCCTGCGCTAACTTGTTTGATGAGGTTCATCCCATCAAATTCGCTGAAATCAAGTGTTCCGGATCCGCTATCGATAACGAGAACTTTCATGTTCTCCAATTCTTCATTTGAGACGAATCCCCAATCATCCAAATAGCTGTCCATTAAAACAGCGATCGGTTGACTAGCGATCTCTAAACGCTTCACATGCACTTCAACTCTCTGTTGATTCTTATAGCCGACCACCGGCGCTTCAAACCATCTGTTCAATTCTTCAGTGACAGCCACTCGATAGTCCTCTGCAGGTGTTCCGAGTGCCAACTCTACTTCTATAACACCAGTTGATCCATTCTTTGTTGCTGCATCAAGGAGAGCCAATTTCGTCAGAGTTTGGAACTGAGGACGATTGTATCTATCTTCTCTGTCATACGCATTGATCGCTTTGGCCCCGGCTAATCTAACGTCAGATCCTAAGACGTAATCAGTATTGTCGAAGGTGAATACATTCGGTTGCTTTTTTGTTCTTTGACCAGTACTTACATTGAGAAGAGTATTGTCGTATACAGCATAGGCAGATGGATATATGTCCGTTTGAACTCTTCCATAACTGGGTCTTATACACATACCAATTGAGCCGTTGCCCACGTCAAGCCCTATAAACCTCATTTCAAGTCCTCCCTGTCTAATGGTAATCAAAAACCGCGGGCGACACGTCACAAGGTAAGTGACATCTTGTGCAACCGCGGCTGTTCCAAGGCTCTATACCCTTATTACGCATGGCTCGCAACTAATAAATCTTCAACATATGTTGGAACCCCAAGATAGAACCCCTGTGCCAATTTGACACCTATTTTGTGCAAATAGGCTACATCTGTCTCCGTCTCGACCCCTTCTACGATGAGCTGTGCATTGATGACACTTGTCATGGAGACGAGGGCTTCGAGTGCGTTACCTTTAGCCTTGCAACCTAGAAACGACCTATCTGCTTTCACAAAATGCGGTTTGAATCTATCGACCATCCACAAGTTTGATGTACCAACACCAAAATCATCCAAGGCTATATTGACTCCTAACTCATGCAAATAGTCACAAGCAGGATAAACAGCCTCTGAAATGGACCGTTCAGTAATTTCGATGACGACCTTTGAAGGGTCTATGTTGTATGGCCAAGGCTGCCATAAATCGATGGATTCTAGAGACTCAGGTTCTGTATTCAAAAACAAAAGTTGGTCATTATCTAAAACAGACGCTACGTCTTTTACAGCAAGCCGCCGCGCTGATTCATCTAAGTCAACGATGTTCCCTCTTTTCTGAGCTCTTTGAAGTAAAGCTAGTGGAGATTGGCCTTTTTTGGGACGCATCAATGCTTCGTAGCCAATAATGCGCTTATTTCGTATGTCATGAATGGGCTGAAAGGCCATACGCAAACGAATCACCTCGCTTTCTTTCTTACATTCATTCTGACACGGTTTGATTGATAGTGTAGGACATCTCTCGGACATGTTATCTAACTGATCAAAGAGGCATTGATTTCTAACTATTAGCAGTCAAAACAAAAGACCCTGTACCAGGTCAAGCACCGGCTACAGGGTCTCAGATTGAGGGACGACTCTATTGCTGCATATTAAAATTGGTAGTTAAAACTTATTTGTCACGGGATAAAACCTGTTTGTAAAGGTGAAAACTTATTTGTAACTGATCAACCGATTTTTAGTGCGTACCAGATTGATTCGTGAAGTACCACTCAGGGTCCCCCGAAATTTGCATGAAGTTCATGTTTGTGAGAGTTGCGGCCCCACATGAATCTATTGCAGTTATCGTGACACTAATCGTATCTCCTTGCGGAAGTTTTGGCATAATGCTTGGTGCGTTCCAATACCCGTTGAGATAACTAGTGTCTGGTTTCAGTGAAACCGACCAAGATGTGTCTCCACCAGTATCAATCGGATCACCATTGTTCACAGTAAATGTTGCGGTCACGGTTGTTGGTGTGACATCCGGAAAATCTACTGCGATATCGAATGGTGCTTGAGCCCTGCAATACACTGGTATTCCGTTGGCTGTATTTGCAAGTGGTAAGACATTTCCATTCGGTAATGCCAATTGCGCTGGTGGTGGATTAAATAATCCATCTACCTCTAAATTACTAATGGTCAAAGGTACTGTCTTTGTTGCTGATAACACCCCATTCGTATAGGTTTGATAAATCTCATCCCCATTCGAACCACAACTCATGGTCGTGTAAGATGACCCTGTTGTTCCCTGCCCCTGGTCACTGACCTCCACTTGGTTACTCGATGCAATTGGATTCCCATTCGAATCGAGCAGGAACGCAACATAATTCAAATCTGTGCCACCTTGGGGTGTATAAGGTATGCTCACCGTCATCCCATTGGTAGGATTCCACGTATCGATAGCTACTTGTTGCATTGTTGATTTGTTAAATATAGCTACTCCTGCCGAACCATTTTCTTGACTGTTCACCCAAGTTGCATCGGAAGAATCAAATGTCGCTTGAAATGTGGTGCTACTTGGATATGACACCTGACTCGGCGTTGCATTCAACCCGAAGTTATCGGGTGGCGTGGTGTAGTTGAACCACGTGACACTTACCGGTAAACTTGTCGCCTGTACTTGGGTCGGAGATGAAGTTCCCCCTCCACTACTTTCGTTAAGTATGGTAATTCGTGCATAACCATTACCTGTTTGCCCAGTTTCAGTACCGCCAGAGGGTGCAGGCATCGTCGCGTTTCCTTCAATTGTTTGTCCGTTGGTTACGCCTCCGGTGTAACCTGAACCTCCAGCGCCTCCACCGTCTCCAGTTGTATATCCGCCTGCGCCTCCGTACCAGCCGCCGCCGCCCCCACCGCAATCGTAGTTGTACTCAAGTGGAGCGTTACCACCAATCCCAAAAGACCCATTTGCAGTCGAACTGTAAATATTTACACCTCCAGCAGTTTGAGAGGCTCCATCGGCTCCCGCACCACCAAAACCATTTTGACCATTTAGTCCACCACCTGCTCCACCATAGTTTGTTGAGAACGTGGCACCACCACCACCACCGGCAACAATGAGCCTTGTGGCTAAATCATCCTGCCAATTACCATCTGATTGATTACGGATGTCAGTGCCGCCGCCGCCGCCCGATCCGTATCCCGCACCGTCTCCACCTCCGTTATAAGCCGTTCCAGATTGGTGAGTGCCGTTAATGTATTGTTGCAAGCCTTCTGTTCCTTGTTGACCTACATAGACATACAAGGTTTGTCCTGCGGTAAGGTCCACAGTTCCTTCTGAATATCCACCATTTCCTCCAACGCCAGGAGAGTTGGAGTAATTTTGCAATCCACCTTGAGCACCCCAAACTTCAAGTCTATATGTACCTGTGTAGGGTGCTGTATAAGTCTGTACTGTGCCTGTATAACTAAAATTTTGCGTCTGTTGAGCAGGTGCAACATAAATAGCATCGACAGTAGCACCTGGACTTGGATATGCCAATTGCCACGAAGAACCACTATAGGAATAAACTCCGAAAGCACCGGTCGCGTATACAGTATTTGAGGATGGATCATATCCTAGTGCCATTACTTGACTTGGAAGTGTACCCGCACTCTGCCACCCCAATGTTGTGTTTGAGAAGTTATATACCCAAATATTTGAACCCGAACAAACGTAGACTGAGTTGTTTGCATTATCATAGATGACCGAATAGTAACTAGATGCTGGTCCCGCCAATTGTGACCAGGTATTGGTGGTTGTATCCATAATCCAGAGATTTGAATACGAGGTGTCTGCTACGATGATAGTTTTATTTGTACTATCGTAGGTAATACCACCCCAAGAGCCACCATTAATGCTGTTCGAGCTGCTTAATGAAGTCCATGACCCATTAAGGTATTCTTCAACATTCGTTGAAAACAGACCGTAAAGAGCTCCGTTATCTGGATCAAACGTGAGTGCATCAGTATCAGATCCCCCACCAACGGAAGTCCATGTTCCATTGTTCCATTGATAAACACCGCTTCCCCAACTTCCTCCATACCAAGTGTTCGTTAGAGAGTTATAACCGACTGCCTCTAAGTAAGTCGTACTACCTGGGTTCCCTTGATTTATCCAAGATCCGTTCTGCCATTGGTATGCTGCCGGGGAACTGTATGTACCAATCCACATACTTCCGCTAGAAGGTGGTACAGCGACTTCAGCTATATACTGATGTGTCGTGATGGCAGACATAGTTTGAGTAACACTGAGAGTCGTTTGCCCTGCCGCTCCCGTGGCAATCACTTTGCCCAAGGTTTGATCAAGAATCAAAAGTACATATCCACTAGGTAAATTTTGCGTGGTTGCCGTCAACGTACTTGTTTGGTTAATTGGCAGATTCAACGGATTTGCCGTTAGCGTTAGAGAATACCACGCCACGGGAACGACAGTTGAAGTGACAATCGCGTTGCTGATATTTGCGTCAGAACTGATATAAGCCACAAAGTTATCTGTCTCTGCAGTAGTTCTCGTCTGAGTGGCACTGTACGGAGAACTTTGACTCGTTCCTACTACCTGTCCCGTTGATTTGTCATAGATAACTAGATAATCGTTTGCCGGGACATTCAGACCGGTAACCGTCAACGTTGTATTTTGATTGATGGCTAGCTTACTTGGAGACGCAGTTAATACGAGTGAACTCCAAGAAATCGGTACAGTGTTCGAATTTGGACCAACCGTAATATAGCCATCATAGATATAGGCGACAAACTGGTCAGTTTCTGGATTGTAAGATGTGTATGATGTCTGATCTAAAGCACTACTTGACTGGCTGATAAGTTGACCTGTTGAATTGTCCTTTATGATAAGTGTGTAACCACTTGGAATGGAAGTCGACGCTGTTGCAGTAATTTGAGCAGCATTACCGACTGCCAACTGCACTGGAGTAGCACTTAAATTCACAGTGCCATTCCACGCATTAACCCACTTCACAGCAACACTACCACTAGTGACTACATGGCCCGTTGAATCGTAAATCGTTGCTGTATAGCTCACTGTTGTCGTCTGGCCGGGGCCGGGGTTTTCCGTTTCAGTGTAAGTCTCAGATGTATTGGTTTGATTGGATGCAGACCACATGTTGGACCCACCTGTGCCAACCACATTTACATAGTCTCCCCCACCCAATGTTCCGCTGACCGTATATGAGATCGTAGACGGTTGCCCCGGGACCAATGTCTGCGGGTTGGCTGCCATTGAAATCGTAGGTGCTGAACTCGTCCACGTCACTGATGTTGACGCTTGAGACAATAACTGCCCTGAACTGTTATAGAGGCTAAATGTGTAACTAGCAGTCGCACTATTTCCGTTAAATGGATTCTCCGTTTCACTCATGCTGTCAGCAGAGTTAGTATCCTTGTTATTCTGCCATTTGTCCGTTCCTGTGCCGGTTGCAGACACTACTACATAGTCGCCACCTGACCAGTTTTGTGTTTGGTAGGACAAGTTAATGCTCTGCCCACTCGTAATGCTCATCGGTGTCGATGGGCTGCATGTAATTGTTGGAACCGGTGGTGGTGGCGCCGTCCATGTGATGGTTCCAGACTCGGTACTCGCCACGATTTGCCCATTCGAGTTCATTACATAGGCAATGTAAGTGACAATCGTGTTACTGGCCCCCGGTTGAGGGAATTCTGTCTCTGTATACGAGTCAGATTGGCTCGAATCATCATTCGTGTTCCATGTGTTCCCGCCATTGCCGCTCGGCATGATCCATACGTAGTCTCCAAATTGCCAGTTCGACACACTGTATGAGAGTGGTACTGAGGTTCCAGAGCTCACCATCATATTGCTCGATGGAGTAAACGTGATGGTTGGTGTCGGAGTAGCGACACCACCGCCATTACCACCCCCACTATTACCGCTTGTCCATGTAACAGAGACAGACTGGGATTGATCCGTAATCTGCCCTGAGCTGCTAATGACCTGTGCCACGTATGAGTCCGTCATCGCAGTATTACTGGAAGCAGTGATGGATGCACTAGAGTTACTAGTGCTATCGTATTCGTTCAGTCCTCCGCTTAGAGTAGATTCAAAACGTGAGTCGACAATTCTAATATGTGATCCTGCGGGTTCCCCGTTGGCGGTTGCGGTCAAGGTAGTGTTCTGTCCGGTTGACAAGGATATTGGGTTTGCCGAAAGTGTGACCCCATTGCCGAGTCCGCTCCCTCCTCCTCCGTTGCCTCCTCCGGCCTTCGCAACGACAGTAAAGGTGGTTTGAGCAGGACTGGTGCTTACACGGTCAACTTGGTCTGCGACCCAAAATTTTGCGGTATACGTACCTGGTTGAAGCGTGGTGGAACCATTCCCTGTAATGGTGTCAGTTAGAGTACCACTACCACCACTCTGCCGAGACATGTGCGTGTATGCAGGGGTAAACGACGATGCGTTCCCAAACTGAGGTGTTCCGGAGTCTTGATACCCACTCCCTGCCGCCCACATGACATGCTGACCACTGCTGTTTAGGATCTCAATGGCATCGTAGTGCGCGCCGGCAATGGATGACGAAATCGATAGACTTGACTTCGCTGAGAACTGAATGGAATCACCTTGTGTGATGGTTGTTGAGTGAGTTGATGAGTCCACTGCAGATAAAGAGATTGCAGATGGAGGGTTTGAAGCATTGATGTGCTGAATCGTAGCAATGACCGGATAGGACTTTCCGTTCACCTTTGTCGTGAGACCTGTATTCGAGTGCGTTGCGTTACCAAAAGTGGCCCCTGATTCAGAAACCATTTGGGAGAAAGAGTCATAGTAATTGTTTGTTGATGTGGCGCTATCTGAAACTCGATCCCAATATCCTTTAGACCATAGATACCACTGAACATACTGCTTATTGCCGTGCAGACGGTTGATCCACGTAGCAATATCCCCTGCAGCGTCATTTTGAGGATCTTCAAGGACCAAGTACCCGTTTGAGACGTTTGTGTTACTCGCATCGAATTGGATGATGCCCCAAGCACCTTGGCCATCCCCTGTGTCTGCGCCCTCTACCATTGTGCTTCCATCCATGGACGCGCCGTACATCGGAGTACCGTTGGAAATGTAGCTACCGCCACTACTGGACACCATATACTTGTCGCCTTGTTTGTCGATGTCTAGACCCGAGAGACTAGGCCATGTAGTGTCATATATCTGACTCCACTTAGCGGTTGCAGAGGATGGCGCTGAATAGCCGTACGCTGTTGCAGAGGTGAATATATTTATACCTACAGCCAGCACGGAGATAATGGATAGGCTAGAGATTACTTTTGTGTGTCTCTTCAAGCAAGTTCACTCCCCTCAATACGATGGTAAGTGCATTTTGCTTAGTTGGTCGGACATTTCGTGGACAATATTTTTGTTATAGAAATAGAAAAACCCCACTCTAAGTGGGGCGTTCTAACAGTTGCTTCAGATTATTTGGCACCAGGAATCCCTAGGTCATCAATCTGAGTAAGGTTCAATCCCGTAGATGTATTCGGAATGTTGAGTGATGTTCCGATCAAGTTGTATTTACCGGATACAGCGTGGATTTCTAACGCCCCACCACTATTTGGTACAGAAAGTGTTGTTCCGCCTTGTGATTGGGAAACAGTGTCGTTTCCGAACCAGCCATACCAATACGAACCATCGATAACTTGATAGCAAGTCTCTGTTCCAGAGGACTTTGTGCTTGGCAAAGTTACTTTAATAGTGCCGCCCTTTGCTGTTCCAGAGAATGTTACTTGATCCATATAGTGCTCTGCATCCGCCATACTTTGTTGATACTGGGATTCCGACTCACCAGACTGTGGAACAATCCCGAAGTATTCGGCGTAGTGGCTTTCAAGTAAATCATGTACTTGATAACCCCCACTTACAGTCTTGTACCCGTTCATCCACCACTTCAAGTTGTTTATGATTTGAGTCTCGTCGCTCGGTGTCAAAACACTTGAAGAACTTTTTACAGTCGTCCCTTGGAACAAGCTGTTGTTGTTCGCCCAGGTGTAAGCGTCACTTGACGATTCGTATTGCAAAGAGAAGGGTACAAACTCGCCTGTGTTTTGGTTGTCATACCCAAGTGATGATTCTGCCCATGATGCAAGATAACTTGCGACATCATTTGCTGTTGCAGGCGTTGTTGCACTTGGGGAAATTCCCGCCTGAGCAATTGTAGCATGTGTGTTGACACCCGGTTTATTGTCAGTATTCAGCACATTCCACATTGCGTTGGCCATAACTTGTTGGTCAACGGTATTTGAGCTTCCCCCACCATTTGAAGTGGTTGGTGGTGTTGTTGAAGATGTCGAATACGTCATTGTCCAGTTGGTTCCGTCCCAACCAGGCGTTATCCCCAACCGTTTAACTGCTTGTTCCAAATAGTAGACTGACGCATAAGTTGTCAGTTGACCACTTGAAGGATCGGTATATACGATTTTCGGAGCATATCCTACTACAGTTCCGTTAATCGCAATTGCCATATTAGAGCTGTTCAAAGTTTGACCAGCAGGCAAATTACTCAAATCCACATTGAAACTAGATGGAATCACAAAATTCAAAGTAGTCCCGTTCCACTGTCCTGTAATGCCAACAGAGGTTAATGCGTTATCGACATACCAGACAGGAACAAAACTTGTCCCATTAGAGACAATGTGTTTGGGGCTGGAGACAACTGTTCCATTCAATTCAATGTTGGTGTTGTAGTAGCTGTAGGTCGTTGCAGCCATAGCACTTGTTGTTGCTAGAGATTGAATAGCAAGCATCGAACCTGTTAGAGCGAGACCGATTGAGATAGTTTTCTTCATGTAAATCCTCCTCTGAGAAGCATGTTATCGCTTCCTTCATTCTAATGGTTGTCTCGGTACATTTTCGGACTTTTGGTGGACATTTTCGTTTGGTTTACCCTCCATTCTCTCGAAAAAAAGTAAGGGAACACAAAATGAAATAGACCGTCAGCAATCTCTTTTTGAGAAAGTGATTGGTCCTCCAGATTGTGTTCCCCCACTATCGAGTGGTTACATCGGTTTCCCAACGGTTCGATAAATTAATAGATTCTCCTAACAAGTATTTGTCGGAGGATGGTTGAAACCCTTTGTCTTCTGTTCGCGTAGACGCTTTGGTCTAGCTTCGACGAGCAGAATAAGTCGAATGATGAGTACGACAAGGGATTGCTGTTCGCTCCTATCGACTTGGTACAAGTCTCGCGAACTCAATGTCACATACCTGATACAGGGTTAAAGCGACATTGGAAATTTGGTTATGTATGGGTATCGTAAGCCGGTTTATCTAACAATTTCAATATGTAAATTTGACCCGTGACATAAAGTTTGTGTGTAACCCCCCTACACATGCTTATATATCAACGTTTTTAGCATTTTCACAGTTCGACAAGATAATTGCTTTCGACCCCTTTACCCACACTTGTATTAAGCTCAATGGACTAGTGTAAACATCTGTACGTTAAAGTGTAGAAGAGTTTATAATAGGATGTTTCGAAATCTACTTTTTACCGTTTAGCATTATACTAGATGTGCTTAATGAAGTTAAACATGATATTTCAGGTGGTATACAACCCATCTGTAGGTCACACGACGCTAAGAAGGTAATTTGGCGATTATGTTGAATAACCTTGAATTAATGGGACTTTATAATGCTGGAAACAGATGTGCAGATACTTGCACACAACTTTTCACATAGTTAAATTCGATAGAGGGAGTTGGATTAAAATGCAGGAGCAGATTTTCACAATCCAGCAGGTAGCTGAAGAATTGAATTTAAGTCCTACGTCATTGCGAAACTGGGAGAAGGAATTAGAAGGAATTATCAAGATTGAAAGAACCGCACCTCGACGAGAAAACCAAGAAGGGGACAGGTATTATACACGGCATGATATTGACGCATTTAAACTTGTTCAAAAGTTACGTGATGATGGTTTCAATTTCAAAGCCATCCGGACGATGTTTGAGCATATGCAAAATACCAGCGGGAGTCTGCCGGCCATAGTACAAGATGTTGCACTTGTTAGTGAAAGCAGCTCAAGCACGCCTTCCAGACTTCCAGACGAACAAGTGATGGACATTGCACGAGCTGTCGCATCAGTTCTCATGCCTGCAATAAACGAAATTGCTATCGGTCGCGAAACGCTTGCCCTTGGGGAAGGGGAGAGGCAGGACCGGTTTCTTGCGGAAGCCCGGAACGTCATTGAGGAATCCGCGAGACAGAGTAAGGAAAAAATCGAACAGATGAGAGAAGTATCGCAGACTCTCTTGAACTCTTCGCGTGATGAACAGGAAGTATTTCTGAAAAGGCTTGAGGAGTTAATAGAGGCCGACAGCCGTAAGAGGGAAGAACAGGTCGAAGCAGCTATTAAAAAGATGACAGACATTAGAGAGACAATGACTAGGGAAGTGGAACAAATACTTTCCGATGATAAGAAAAAAACTGGGTTCTTCAGCAAGCTATTCAACAGATGATAAAGGGAGGGGGATGCCCTCTCTATATTTTTGTGTCAATGTTAACAAGTTTACATTTTGTTAACTTTCCGTAGAGTTAACACGTTAACAAGTTGTAAACGTTCAGCAAATACTGGTTTAATTGGTAGACAAACATGATAGACGATGGTAGTATGTTAACAAGTTTACAAGACAGCGAATTTGAGGGGGTAATTTCATGTCCACGAAAGCACGGAAGGCCGCAGTTGATATTGGTAACGATGCAGTAAAAAGTTACTTCGGAGAACTGACATCCGATCAAGGCTTATACATACCGAACATCATTGCAGAAGAAGCTGAAGACCGTAAGACCATTCAAATTGAAAAGAATCTATTGGATGGTATTCATGTTCAAATAGTTTCCGGGGCTCTATCAGAAGGAAAGGGCATATACGTGGTTGGCAATCTCGCAACACGTTACGAAAACAGCGATGAATTGACTCCAGACAATAAGAAATCAGAAAATGACCAATCGCTGATCCTTCTATTAACGACCCTTGCAATTGATGCAGCTCGTCACATAAAGGAATCTAAAGGGATTGTTGAAGCCAGTTACAACCTTTCTACGGGCCTTCCTTTAGGTGAAAGTAAGCTCGGTAAGCGTCCAGAGTTCCGAGACAAACTAATCAATGCTCAACACGAAGTAAAGTTCTTACAAACCCCTGAAATTGGTGGGAAAACGGTACGTATTCGCTTCGAAGACGTATTGGTGAATACAGAGGGTGCCGCTGCATTATTCGATATCATAACAAGCGACGACGGTTCAGTTAGAAATGAAGAACTCGCTGAACAAACGGGTCTGATTACGGACATTGGTGGATTATCGACAGACTCCGCGATAATCATGCCTGGGATGGATATCGATAACAACAATTCTGTCGGAATTCGCGAAGGTGTGTCACCTTACCTCGATGCGATCATTGATAGGGTTCAACGCGAACTTGACTACAGCTTTAGAAACCGCCAAGAGTTGGTTGAGGTACTTACAGATGAACGCGTAGACCGTCGAAATCATGTTTTCATCAACGGGAACAGAACCAGCATTCAAACCATCGTGGACGAAGAACTCATTCGTTTAGCACGAGAGGAATACAAACATATCCGTAACTTGTGGACCAAAGTGTCCAGCATACAGTATGCGTTCTTAATCGGTGGGGGGTCGCTCTTACTGAAACCTTATATTGAGGAACTGAACAAGAAGCAGAAAGGTTACCCATTGCGGTTTGTTGATTCTAGAGACAGCGTTTGGATGATCGCTCGCGCATACTTCAAACTCCTTAACTTCCACATGAGTCAGCAGGGAAGTAGTCAAGAAGTCGCAGCCACTGAGTAAGGATGTGGTTTTGTGAGTCGAAGGGAACCAAAGGCCGTATCCGTGGGAGACGTTATCGGATTTCGTCTCCCATCCGATACGCCTAACGAAGTCATAGTCAGGCTAAATAAGCTTAAATTGCAACTTGAACGAAATTATAGCGCTAAACTCGCCCAGATCTTTCTTGAAGGTGTAAAACGTGAAATTGAAGGGGAGAACACACTTCGAATTCCGTTGCCAAATACGTTAACTCCAGAACAAACTGATTGGCTTTCCAACTCCATGACTCAACGTATGTTACAGCAATTAGTTGTTCAGTTAGCACAAGACCCTATTTCTGCACTTCATAAGATGATAGAGATGGGCATGGGTGTATCTGAGGCTGCATCTACTAGCGAAACGGAATCAGTATCAAATGCCGTTTCTGAACCAACAGTGATTACTGAAGTTCCTGTGCAACAGGAAATCGTCGACGAAACGCAAGAATCCGTATT
Organism: Alicyclobacillus fodiniaquatilis; assembly: GCF_042678105.1. Taxonomy (NCBI): domain Bacteria; kingdom Bacillati; phylum Bacillota; class Bacilli; order Caryophanales; family Alicyclobacillaceae; genus Alicyclobacillus; species Alicyclobacillus fodiniaquatilis. Next base: position 21,595 of record NZ_JBHUCX010000023.1, on the reverse strand, counting down.
ACAAACACATACTAAAATGGCTACTGAGGTATCCGAAGTGGCAGGAGATAGTGATATAGCGTCATTATTATCGGAACCAGATAATACTGGGACTCCTGCACTACAAGAAACTGATGAGAAACAAGAAAAACCGGTTGAACCGTATCGTTCCGATTTACAATCTAAACTGTTTGCAAACCTCAAAAATTAGGCACTAAAATAAATCGTGTAACGACACATGAGGATAGTCTATAGAACTACAAGAAGCGTCCGTATTAGGGCGTTTTTTTGTTTGAATTGAACATTGGAATGCATCAATAAAACTGCAAATAAGCCCCGTGACAGCCTCACAGAGGCTTTATAACGTTATAAACGAAGTGTTAGTCTACTCGAAGTTTCAAGAACAGGAAACGAGGCACAATCTCTGTGTCGTGAATGAAACAAGTTTTGTGTAGCTGAACATAAATTGAGGACTTAACTCGCCTGTGGGGAGGGCAAAATCTCGAACGATTATAATTTCACATAATGCAAGTTAAGTGAAATTTTATGATAGAATTCAGAAAGGGGGGAGATTTGTGGTAAAAACGATAAAGAAAATCACTTCGAACAACTTTCTTGATATTCTTAAGAATCAAGGCGCCGACCCATTTTTTAAGGCTATGTTTTCTTCAACTGCCCCACCATTTTATCATGATGTTCTTAAGTTTGTTCGAGATATGAATATCGCTGGAATGTCACCAAATACAATTTTGGCGTACAGTTATGATATTCGGCATTTTTTGAAATACTTTACCGACCATCATCCTGCCTTAGACTCCTGGTCTCAGTTTACTCCTGAGGTACTCAAGGAGTTTTTCGCTAACGGCTTTAATAATCTCTCTAATTCATCCAAGAGCCGAAAACGTGCGTCCATTAATCGCTTATTCACCTACATAGTTAAGGATTTAAACATACTGACCGAAAACCCTTTGGACAAGCAGTCAGCGATCCGTACAAAGAAAGCAAACAATAGAGAAACCAATTTACCCGTTCACCTAACGGTGGATGAATCCTTGAGACTTATAGATGTAATTGTGAACCGTGGACTCGATGAAAATAACCGTTGGAAGGCTTGGATGAAAACCAGGGACATTGCTATGTTTAGTATTCTGTTGTCCACTGGTTTGCGTGTTACAGAGTTCTGTGAAATGAAAATGAACGATGCCCGCGCAATTCTCAGTGAAAAGCAGTATAAACTGGTTGGCAAGGGTAATAAAGAACGCGTGATACCATTCAATAAATCAGCGTTAGGACGTATGGAGCAATATTTAAAGGTTCGTCCTCGTCCTGAAGGTGAACATGATTATGTTTGGCTCTCTAGGACCCATCAACCTCTACAGCGCCATGATGTGTACCAGATTCTAAAAACATATCAGGAACTAGCGGATATCAATAAGAAGTTGTCACCACACAAGCTGCGTCATTCCTTCGCGACCCATTTACTACAGAATGAAACTGATTTACGTACAATCCAGGTCCTCTTAGGCCACGCCAATATTGCTACGACCCAAATATACACTCACGTTGAAGATGCTCGAAAAATCACTGCAGTAGAAAAACTGCCAGAATATTAAAGAGAACGGGCAAGCGAGTGCTGAACAAAGTTATTCGCTTGCCAAGTTCATCTCCAAAGGCAACTGTATATCCATGGACTGTACCCTCTTACACCGGTTCAATGGTGCTTTGCCAGAGCCGGTATCGACCCGGAGAGTTTCAGCAATTGACCAATCGGCATCCAACAGTAGCTGCTTCGAAGGTTTCTCGGGTTTGACCAATCGCATAGCTTTTTTGCATCGAGTACAGATTGGACCCGATACAACAATGCCTAGGGACTCAACTTTGTGAAATTGGCCGCAAGTCTTACATGTATACAAAGACCTATTCATGCGTCCTCTCGTGTTGACCTTGTTCACTTCCATCACCCCTATATACTACTGCCAATCATGATTCGGGGAAGAGTTTATAAAAAGACGAGTATCTTTCATCACGACCTTTTGATGGCACCTTTTGAATTTCAATTTGCTGAGTATCAGTTTCGGGAAAGAGTTGATAAAACGATTTATATCTGTCATCTCGAACATTTTGCTTATCCATTGATGGTTGAATTTTAGACAATCGTTTGATTGAACGAGCAAAATGCCTATCCAACTGTGTTTCCACTTCTTTGAATAGGTTCGTTTTGACAAGACGGATCAGATAATTCGCCGCTTCTTTGTCGTGTTCAATTACGTCTCTAATTGCGGCTTCCACGTTATATACTTGCACATCCTGTTCATCTAAGTGAGCCAAAAGACGAGCAATTGGTGGTTCAAGAGTCTTCAGACCAAAAGTAGTACATTCGTGTACCATTTGCTTAAACAACTCCTGAACAGTCAGCCATCGTGAAGAAACCAAAGGAATCGCATATTCATTAGGACTAATCTCTGTTATTTGTTCTTGTAACCGGTACGCATGAGTTGAAACTGATTTTTCTTCTTGCTCAGTACGGTTAGTCGTAACCGCAACTTCTTCAGCACCGGCAGCCATTTGGACATAAGCAGGAATAAACTCCTTTTTCCAAACTTGCTTAATGTAACGAGCATCTGCCGACAAGACATTAGCAAATATACCGAAAAAGTAACCTACAGTATTGGTTTTAATGGCATTTGGATCTTGATCTAAGCGTTCCACCATTCTCTTCACGGTCTCAATGGTATACTCTTCAATATTTTCTTCACTTACAAGCCACCAAGCGGAATTTCCGAGGGCATTAACCGCATAATTTAAGTCACGTTTACCATAAGGCATATTAGCTAACTTCAAAACTCGTACGATTAAATCCAAAAGTGACATCGTTTGTGACTCCTCATTAATGTCACAAAGTCTCGATTCTATTATTCTCTGATCTTTGAAGCTCTGTACTTTAAAATCTTCAAAATCAGCTATATCAAAATCAGTACGTAACTGTTTTGTTTTGTTATGTTGTTTATTTTGTGACATCCTCACATTTACATTTTTTGAATTGAATTTTGCATATGTATTTAAGGGAACGACATTAATATCAGAGGGGCAATAAACTCCACGAGTAGGACTGTATAAAAAACCATGCTCCAGACCAAACTGAAAATAACGATAGATTTGTCTCCTAGTTAATCCAGTTTGCGCTGCAAGACTATCAGCTGTTACAAAACCCTTTTTCATGTATTCGACAATGGCCTGAGTTTTTTCGATATTTTTTGCATTAAATTTCACAAAAAATCCTCCCCAAACACCAGTATTTACTGGCGTTTTGCTATTCCAATCTAAGGAGGCATCACGTATAATAAACACATGATCCTCGTTTGCCTCTTTGAGGCAAAACTTAACCCGGCCTCGCTAACATCGTTTTTTGCGAAACGATTGCGAGACTTGAAAGAGCAAAATCGGTTGTTGTTCAACGGGCCGGCAAACCCAGTTGAACGCGTCCTCAGGACAGAGGACTTAATTGAATCCTTTTCCACGAGGGCGCGTCGGCAAACGCGTCCTTTTTCATGTGCTTTAACCTGGCAGGGTCAAAGTCCTATTCTCAACTCTAAACCTCGGCAAAAGTTTAGAGAGGAACGTTTCAGCAAATCAAAAAGCGAGTCTGGTTACCCAGCTCGCACGATTTGAGAAAGAGTATAGTCTAAATGAGAATAGACTGGTAGCGAGACCAGACGTCTCCTCATAGAGACCTCTCTCGAAATCGTGTGTTGGATCAATTCGACTTCGTTTTCCAAAACCCTTCTTTGATCTCCAAAATTTTATTCTTATAATTCTATTGACTCACGTAAAGTCACGTGAGATAATACAATCAAACTTAATCGAAATCGTGTGACAATGAGTCGGTGATTCCACCGGCTCATTGTTTATTTTCTTTTTAAATTGAAATTGACATACTGGATAACCATCTTTGAAACTTCTCTTTCTCTGAGTTCACCCTAAGTGAAAGTGGCCTACCTAATACGATTGATAGTGATTGGTCTTCCAAGAACGGACATGTTACAAGTGGTGTGTTTGGCCAAAATGATTGATATTCCGCAAGGTCTACCGGAAGACGTTTAGGTGTCATGTTCAGCACTACGAGTGAACTTTTGACACTGGACACCCTTCGACACTTGGCAAGGTCACTGTTACTCACCAGAACCTTATAATCAGCCTTTATTTTCACAAATTGAACAAACGGTATATCTATGATGATGTAATCATATTCAAGACGCCTAGAGGCCTGTATAAGGGCTTCTACGTTGATTATAGAAGTGTCAAGGTCTTGGTCGGCATTATAGGCTCTGAGGCTCTCAGAAATCATCCTACGACGCTCTACAGGCTGTCCCTTAGCCAGTTTAATCACTGAGTCCTCTCCACCGCTCCATCCCATCCACGATGACAAAATAGGTCTCTCAGAAGCTTCCACAAACGCTGTATTATATTTGCTTGAAAGAGAAACAGCTAAATTCAGTGAGATGAACGATGAACCAGTGCCAGGAAGACCAGAAACAAGAATAATCTTAGGTTGTATTTTATTAACGGACACCTCGTTGCTGTCACGCGTTTTACGTTTATTTGACCAAGAAAAGAAAGATTTATTCTGAGTAGATACCTTTTGTTTTTCGGTGATCTCCTCAACCTCTTCCACATGTTCGTGAAGTGAAAGGGAAATTCTCTTTCTCGTTTGGTTTTGAGGAGATTTAGCATTATCAAACCAGTGTGAGACCTCGGCGTAACTGTTTGGAGCCTCAACGAGATGAAATACTTCTCCGTAACTCATATCGTCAGAGAACAGAATATCGTAAACGCCCCGCGAGACCAGTTCCTTTATGAAATCTTTATCTTGATCCGTCTCGGTACCGAAGAAGCAAACACGTACACCTTGTTTACGCAGATGGTTGATAACTCGCAAGTATACAACATTCGGTTCTAGCCCTAGAGCATTTTCAGTACCTAGCATCTCACTGATTATTGCCACATCCCCGTGTTGTCCGTGTATCATTTCGAATCCCATTGCGTAAGAAACGATGAAAGGCTCGAATTCGTCGGAGAACTTATCGTTAATGATCCTGTCGAATCCTTCGATCCCCGTTCCAATCCATAGTTTTCTCATATCAAGAGCACTCCTTTCTGAGAGTGAAGGGTGGTGCATCAGCCAGCAACACCCGGGTATTTGACTTGCATACCGTTACTAAGTTGCCAGAAAATCGTTCGAACGTGCTCTCCCCAACTTACATCAGTCGCATAGACCTCATGAGTAGGATTGAGCGTAGAATTGATATAAAGGATTGCATCCATGCCTGCCGGCGGTGGAACAGTTAGATGACTTGCAACTGTTCGAGCAGCAATTACAGCTGAATCGGCAAGGTCGGGTGTGCCAGAACCATCAGCATTTACCCCAGGATGAAACACACTCCAGAAACCGTAGAGATTGAAAGGATTTGAATCAATCTCCTTCAACTGGGTTTGATACTTTTGCACTTCCCCACCGTATGCATTGATCGAGTCAAAATCCTGTTCGGCTCCGGTGATTGCCAACAAGAGCAATGGGTTGACATTCATCTGTTTCGCACCATTAATAATGTCTTGAATGTCACTAACGCTGAAATAACTCCGTGTACCCCAAGAATTGATTAAATTCAGGACTTGTTGAGCATTGATTGATATATATTTCAGATAAGCTACGCTGACTGTTGGAGCTGGACCTCCAAGACCACCACCAAGCGAAAAGCCTCCTTGAGTGTCGGAAGAGATTGGATCCTGACCATACAGTGATGACCACGCTTGAATCATCGGGTCGTAAATAGTTGGTTGTACACTGTACATGATTTCGTACGGTAAAGGATCATCTTGGTTTGTCGGCTGTTTCAAAATCTTAAAGTTATATTCAGCGTTTCTAAAACGCACATGGTCATAGTTCATATTGTACGAGGCTAAAACGGGCTGCGTTGTTTCTGAGCCAGAACATTCATTGAATGAACCTGTCGTTTGGGATTTATACGTTGCGGTGAATGTCCCGTTCCATACATTAGCGCTAACGAGTTCCCAAACCGTGAAGGTTTGAGTAGATGTTTTACACTCTTTCGTAGATGTACCTTTTGGACCCGAAACTGTCACTTCATGACGTGTTATAGTTTCTCCTGTGGCTTTAACCCAATGGTAATGAGGAGCCAAGAAGTTATAATAACTCTGGGCATCCTTCTGTAAGGTTTTAGAAGCGAAGTTGTTTTTCAGCTTGCCTAAAGATAAAAGCGTACTATATGGCATATCCAACTGGAATTGCTCTACAATTTGTTGTTGTTGTGTATCAAGACCGTTTTCCCATTCAGATGCTACGTTCTGGTACACCTGTTCAACTTTTGCACTCTGTTGCTGCTGTTGTTCCGTTGTTTCGTTTGGATTAAAGCCAAGGAACATGTGCCCAAAAAACGAGGACGCGAGGTTAGCCACTACACCAGCTACAATTAGGATTAAGAAAAAGAAGAAGAGAGTGGGGCCACCAATTGCTCCGATGACCCACATCAATGCCTTCTTTGTCAGAAATCCAGCAATCAGCTTCGTAGCTTCTTTACCTTGATTGTTTTTTTTGTTCATGAATCCCTCCTCCTATTAGTAGAGGTCTGAGAATGTACGCCGGCCTGCCGTTCTCATAGCAGCCTCGATGTTACGTTGCCGTTGGTTTGCAGGATTATAAGAACTGTTCAGTGAGTAAATTCTTTCACGTGCCTGCGTTACTCGGGTAGTACCTCTGGATCGTAGGTCTTGTACATTATCCAATTGTTCTCTACGCATCTTGAACGTGTTTTGTGCACTATCACGACGCAATTCCATTGCACCGAGCTCTGCGACCGCCTGTTGGTAGTCAGGACTATCCGTCATACCTCTTGCTCGCATTTCAAGTACTAGGTTGGAATGTTGTCTATATTCTGCTTCTGCGTAGTTGTAATCACGCTCAGAATCTTCGTAAGCTGGTTGTATTGCAGTCTCCATTTGGTCGGCTTGGTCGATCCATCCATAGGCTTCTTGCATAGCCATTTGTTCAGCGCCTATTTCCATCAACGATTCCGCTGCGATGGGGTCACCGCTATTATAGTCAGTGAGCATATCATCTCGAGGAATCAAAGAATTACTTAAGAACTGATTTGAATTCATCGCCGATTCTTTTCCCTCGTTCGCATCATTCAGGTCTCTGAATGCCACCCCCATTAGAGAACGACCACGGGAATAACCTTTGTTTCCATCCAAGAATCTGTGCTTTAGATCGTTATTGAAACGCTCCTTCGCACCTTCAGAGAAAGCTTGCCTGTCTGATTTTTCTTCGTCTACACCAAATCCCTCTTGTACTTCTCTTGCTAGCCTAGATTGGGCCGAAGGATTAACACGAGTGTAAGCCCCACCTTTACGGCTTGATTGGTCATACGTATTATTTCGTTTTGGCCCATGTGAGGTTTGAGAACCTGGTGAACCTTGCGCGGTATTTGAGTTAGAACCCAAGTTACCAAACGTCGAATTCTTCGAATTAGAAAACGAGGGATTCGAGTTTTGAGTTGAGTTATCTTCTGCATCAGAAAAATTAAACGGCTGTGATTGGCGAGATACATTTGGATCGTTAAAAGTGAACCCTTCTCCCTCTCCATAACCAGTACTCGTTTTTGCCTGACCATCACCGAGAAAACCTGCCGGTTGATTGGTGTTGCCTGGTAAACCTGCGGGATAAAGCGAGTTAGGGCTCGAATTACCATTCGCCATTCCATTTACAGCATTTGAAATGTTACTTCCAAGTGAGGGCATAGCCGCTTTCGCCGCACGATTCTTTGCCACAGCAGCCAAACCACCCATTCCTGCCGATGCTGCAAGCCCAGCACCTAAACCTACTGCCGCTTTACCAGCATTAAGTCCACCCTTAACCATAGAACTGGCCGCTCCAAATCCCAAGCCTTCCATCATTGCGTGCCCTAGACCACCCGGGCCAGGTCCACCAGGGATGAGAAGGTCTAAAAAATGCCTTATGACTTTATGAGCACGTAAGATGCAGACTAAGCAGGTAATGGCGACTAGTAAGTCCAGAAAATCGCCCGCCATATATAACCCCCCTGTCAGTTACCGATAAATACGAACGAAGCAAATAAAAACAATGCTGCTACGCTTGGAACGAGTAGATAAGCAATGAATTCTTTCCACCAATGGATAATCAAGGTCTTATTTCGACCTGTGACAAGTCCGATGTAAAAGACCGGTAGAAAAGAAATCCAAAGGGCCAAGAATACGCGCCTCCATGTGTAGACCACATAACAGCACAGGTTCACAATTGCATAAACTAAACGGAACAGAGAGTTTGGGAACTCAAGGTTTGAAGTTACCTTAATGGTGAAAAATTGAGTCATTGAAATTGGTTGGTCACCAAAAATCAAATCTGAAAAACTAAGAGCTCTATTTGGGTCATTCGACAGTGCCGCGGTATGAGCGCTAATCATATCGAGGACCCAGTAAGTAATATCCGACATTGCAAGCGTTGCCCAATTGATCAGTTCAGGAGACAGCGCCATGACTGCTGCGGTAATAAAAATGCTCTTAAACACTTCGTAAAGACGTTCTTTGGCGATGATTGATGAAGGAGCAGCCTGAACCTGCATACCTTGTACAACAAAGTAGATTAGGGCAGCTACGCCAACAATCCACATCAAAGAGTGTTGAATGTACATCATTCCTGCCCAAGTTTTTGGTGCAAACATCCCTAAAACAAGATTGTTTGCACCAGATTTTTGTGCAAGGATATTTGCCTTAATGAGCCCTGTTTGAGTTACAAAACCCGAAAAAGCCATCAAAACGCCAGATAGCATATCGAGAACGGCATCTATCGAACCAGTCACCGCATTAATGACCCATGCCAAAATCGGGTTGCCACCAGAACTTTGACCAGGTATTCCATTAATTGTTGGTGGTGTCGTCGGAGAAATACTTACTGATGCCGCGTTGGTCGCAGTAGTAGTACTGACTGCCGCTGTCATCAATACTCCAATCATCTCTGCAAAAAAGTATGACCCTAACGAAATGACTCCACCGATAATAACGAACTTGAAACGACTAAGACCTTCTTCTTTGGCACGGGCTTGGCCCGACATGATGCCTAATCCGGCCTTCACTAGATGAAATAATGTCCATGCTCCAGCTATAGCAGACAATATCTTCATTACAGATGTAACTAGGGGCAGAATGGTGCTTTGAAACCCTGCATCCATTAAATCAAGCCCCTTCCGACTGAATTGTCTTTGTACTCCACAACCTGTCCTCTGCAGGTGTAGCTTCGTAGTAGGAGTAAACTATCTCTCCTGCGGCGTCCCAACGTACATATCCTGGTTGGAAATCGTAGAGTTGTTGTAATTCGTGTTGGTCAAGATTGAACATTTCCTTCAAGGCTTCTTCGTCTTGTCGGTCTTGTTTCAAGAGAACTTTCGTTTCGGAGTTACGAATGATACTTTGACCATATGCGTTTCCGGAAAACACTCTGAACGATTGGCTTGCCGCAACAGCTGAACCGCCACGTTTCCGTATCCGTGTGAACGCGTTATCGAGAAACATCGCAGCATATTCCCCTGCAGGAGTTTTGTCCTTGTTCTCGAGCGCCTTCTGCGCTTCGTCTACCAATACTCTCTTTTTTTGTGATGGATTCTTTTTGATAAATTTCTCCAGAATCCACTCTAAAGCGACAAACATCCCCAATTTTCGCAGGTCTGAGTTCTCGGATAGCTTGCTAAGGTCGAACACGATGAGAGGCTTCTTTGACAGGCTTAAAGTAGATTGCGTGTCAAATAGTCCAAGCGTACGTCCTGAACAAACACGTTCGAGTCTATCTGCTAGATTTAGGAACCGCTGATCCTGATCTGCCGCAGAACGAAGCTTTACATAGAAGTCACTAAATTGAGGTTGCGGTTTTCGTTCACGCATTTTCAAACGACCTGATTGCATTTGTGGCCTCGTGTTATACAGGCTGTTTGGGTCTTCCGTGAATTTGAAGTCCTCCACATATACTTCATGCCACAAGCGGTCAATTAAAGCCATTTCTGCGCCGGTAAGAGGGTCGAAACCTGTGAGTGTTGCTGCATACTTTGTGAAATTAGCCATTTCCTCGATCTTTTCACGTACGTCGACTTTGGTTACCTTTTTACCAGTAACTTCATCAAATACTTCTTCTTCTTCAAGGTCACATGGGTTGATTCGTTGAGTTGAATCATAGTCAATACTGATGACCGCGCCACCAAGACCTTTTGCAATTGCCGAATACTCGCCTTCCCAGTCAAGTACTACTTGTTGAATATTGTGTAGAAGAGAGTGGCAAATTAATCCCTTTAGGTAATAGGACTTTCCGCTTCCCGAAACACCGAATACACACATATTTGCATTTGTTAATTTGTCATGCCAAGCATCGTAGAACATCGGCGCACCAGAAACCAAATCAAAACCTACCAATACCCCTCTTTTGTGAGAGAACTGAGAGGACGTAAATGGGAACATGTTTGCCAAGAACGAACCGAATACCGGAAGTGGGTAACGAAGTTTATTTAGACCGATAGGAGCAACAGAAAGCATTCCTTCCTGTTGTTCGTCGGCTGCGTCCATAAGTTGAAACCCTCGACCTGGGCCTTCGCGTTCAATAGTTGAACACGCTTTTTCCAATGCCGGTTGTGTTTCTGCCGAAACCGTTAACAGGACTGAGAGATAATACATTTTCTCGTCACCCGATTGCAGAGCTGCCCGAAGTGCATCGAGTTCATCAATTTTGCGACGGAGGGTTGTAACGTTTTCCGTTCTGTCTGCCTTTAAATCCACGCGTACCTGCGCCTCGTAAGTTGCAATGGTATTTGATATTTCACGAATTTGCTTCAAGCTGTCAGCAGGTTCTACATGAACACTTATATCGACGTCTGCTCCGAATCGGAAGAACTGGTTCAAGAACCCGAAATGTACTCTGTTAGGCATCCGTGTGATGTAATATGTTCGTTTGAACGTGTTTGGTTTAATCTCAACGTGATTAGAGAAGAACTCAACTTTACTTGCTGTAGAAATGACGTCCTGTAAGGTCGGGGCATACTCTCCCCAGATCTCATCTTGGTCTGTGGTTGTTGATACCACAGAACTGTTCATTTTATCTTTAGCATCAGCCTTTTGCTGCTTTTTACTCTTGATGCCTAGCATCAACGAACCCCCTCTCCAATGTGGTAACCACGAAGTGTGTCAAATGCTACTGCATCACGTGCGCGAGCATGTAGTCTGTCTTTGTTCCAAAACAATTGCAGAGCTTCAATCTGTTCTTCTTCCGGCATCGGGTACGAGGTTAATTGACAGCGTTGTAAACCGCCCACGACGGTTTCAATGTCTTGTTGTAATGCGCGTTTAATATCGTTAGGGTCATGCTCAATTAGCATCCCCGGTTCTGCTCCAACCACGAACAAATTCTCTCGAATTGTTCGCTGTTTGTTACCTTGGTCAACGAGATGCTGTTCAATCAATTGTCCATACTGGAGAATTTGGTCGTTCTCCCACTTTTGGGCGGTTTCAGTATAGGTCTTAGAAAAGTATTGGCGATAATCCGTAAGGTCCATTCTTCGACCACGAACTATAAATTGGGCAGGAGAACGTAACATGGTAAGCAACGTACGGAAGTTATTTCGGATTGAATTCATTTCGCCTTCTGATAGCGCGTATGGGTTAATATTGCCCACATGAATCATCCGTCTGTACTTGTCGCCTCTTAGTACAATTGCACCTTCATCAACGCGTTCAACTGGTAGAAACTCTTGTATCGGACGAGAACCCTTTGTTGACTGTTCTTTGGAACTTTTAACCTCAATTTTTGGATCCGCATTTTTTTTATTCTTTTTACGTTGATCGTAAACGGCGAACCCTATAACACTAACGACAACAGTTGCTCCGTAAAGAATCATGTTATTCATGATTTGCGACTACCTCACTTTCAACTAAGCTTCTCAGCTTAGCGTAGCGTTCGCGATTGACTCGTTGTCTGTACTCACGGTCAAATGTGAACACTTGTGTACGCATACGAAACTTAGTTTTCCGATACAGAAGGATCAGCAAAGTGATCTTTCTTCTTGGAACTGGAATCGCACCAAGTATTGCACCTGGTATAAACCCGAGACCCGCCCCCACATAGGGCAGGTACGGGTGGGCGGGTGTCACAGATAGGCGAATGGCAAGGTATAAGACTATTGCTAAAGGTGCAAATACAGATACTCCGATAGTTACGGAGAGAATGTGCTTTGTTGTAATGCCTCCGAACAATCGCATTCCTTGGTTATTTACTTCAATAAAACCTTCTTCCACCCGCTACACCCCCCGTTCGTTAAATTTGCCGTACTTGTATTTCGATTAGAGTGCGGAAGCAATGGCTCCAATCACACCGGCGAAGAAGTATGCACCTAAAGCCACTACACCACCAATGACGGTCATCTTGAGCTGTTGCATACCTTCTTCCTTACGCATTCCAGAACCACTCATCAGTGCGAGTCCTGCTTTAACCAAGTGAAAAAGAGTATAGGCTGCGGCAATCGCGGCTAATATCTTCATCCCAGTTGATGTGAAGTTAGTAATTTCAGTGACAACGTCTGATGAAGCTGTGGTCCCACCAACAACTGAACTGTAACCACCGGTCATAGTGGTATTACTGGCAGCTGTTGTACTAGCAAGAGCCAGTTGGGTGTTTACTGCTAGTGCGATCGCTCCTGCACTTAGAGTTGTCCCTACTCCCTTGACATATTTACGAAGTTTCAAGATGGTCCCTCCTCTTAATCATGGATTTACAAGTTGTCTAAGAAGTGAACAAAACTATAGAAGAGCTGTGGTAACAAGATGATGATGACTTCGCCGGCAAACACGCCGAGGACAATTCGCTTTGCCCACATAGCCGCCGAAGCAAAGTGTAGTTTCCAGGAAATCAACCAAACTATTCCTGCAATGACTAGAAACATGCCGCCGTATTCGATAGAAAACTGAGTGATTTGTTCATAGAGTGTTGTAATGGCACCGTTCATGCTACCGAATAAGTTATTTAGATTAACGCTATGAACGCCCATTTGGTGCAAAGCATTAAGTCCTTCTTGATCTCCTTGATTGACTGGAGATGTATTTACAGAATTTGTCGACGACACAATTACTCACCCCTTTCCTCTCTTCAAGTATGCGATACAGAAATTTGGTAGGTCGGACATTATCCGGACAAGATTTTGATTGATAGGTAAAGAAGTCGTTTTGGAGAAACAAAAAAACCTACCAAACGAATTGGCAGGCTACATTGTGTAAATTTATTCGATTGGAGTAAGAGCATTAGCAGTTGGATACTTTCTTATGATGTTAATGACTTCATCCCGAATGATGATTTCCGGTTCCCTGTTATAAGCCTTTTTGACTGCTAGTTCACGTAATTTATCTGTCCAACCTTTCATTTCCGCTCCAGATGCACCTTCTACAAGCTGGGCTATCTCCCGTGGATAAATTACATCCGATAATGGAAGGTCTCTAGTCCACGTCCAAAACATTTCCGCTAAAGCATCCTTATCCGGATTGGGAACGTAAATCTTCTTATCAAAGCGTCCAGGACGAAGAAGGGCGGGATCAATGATGTCTAGTCGGTTTGTGGCTGCCATTACAAAAACACCTTTACGAGACTCGAAACCGTCTAGCGCAATGAGAAGTTCATTCAAAGCCGTATCTAAATGGCCTGCGGTAGACATACCACGTAGCTTACCAATCGCGTCTATTTCGTCAAAAAACAAAATGCTCGGTGCGTTTTCTTGTGCTTCTAAGAATGCATTCCGGATATGTTGCTCCGTAGCGCCAACCAATGTTCCTAAAAGTGAGCTAGGTTGTACTGCTATGAAATACATTCCAAGAGATTGTGCTACTGCACGCGCTAAAGCGGTTTTTCCATTACCCGGTGGCCCGTGGAGAATCATTCCCGTAAAGCCTTTGTAATTATATTTTTGAGCTACTTTCGGAGCCTTTAAAGGGATTTCAATAGCCATACGAATGGCTTCTAGCGGTTCCTTCATGCCGATAATACGTTCCATCGCCCTTTTATCTATCGGGTATCGTTGCCCGAGTTGTTGACGCCCCACTTTTCCGTTCATTCTAAGTGATTCATCATCTGCTACAGTGGGTGTTTGAGGTACCTGCGGCATTCGACCAGTACGTTTTTGCCGATCTTCCTCTTGCCATTTTGACCACCAGTCCTTCGGAGTCTTCGGTGAACCCGTATTCCGATTGGATGAAGACGTGGATCGTGGAGATTGATAATTCGGGAGTGAAGTTGTTTTGGTTGCCGGTTTCCATCGAAGAACAGTCTTATGTTGAATTTGTGATAGTCGTTGAAAGAGAGAACCCAACGGGAAGAATACTTTGCTCATAAGGAATACGATATAGATTCCAGCGATACCTAAAGTCATGATTAAATAATGTGGGTTGTGAAGAAATGTTCCTGACCATTTTTTCATGTATGGACCCGGATGCATTAATGGCGGTTGAAAAGGATGTTTTTTTAGAAATGGAATGGCTACTTGCCAAATCCAAGCTGATAAACAAAGGAGAAATACACAACGATCATAGGCGTATTGAAGTACCTTACCCCAATCTATAAAGAACACAGAGACAGCTAATAGACCTATTATCCATAGATAAACCAAAACTGCCATCCTCCTTTCGACTAACTGTACTGAATTTAGTGTACAGTAGATAAGGATCGGCAGTTTGGACACTCGCATACAATTTTCAAAATGACAACCATTAAACAGATTCCCAATTCTTCGTGTTCGCAACACGACCCGTTGTGGTTAAAGCTTCTATAACGAGTTCTTCATGTGCCTGATCGAGTACAGATTGTTTATAAGAACCCCTATTCGATTGAACAAACGTGAAGTGAGCGCATACGAACTGCGAATCGGACAATATGGTACTTAATTGAGCCTCTAGGTTTGGTACTTTCCTTGAAAGTTCGATGTACTTCAATTCTTCTTGCGAAGAACGTTTCTGCTTAGAACGTAATACAAGTAGCTCCTCATGGTATTCAGCGTATTTTTGCCAGACGGAAAGGCCTAAACGTTTCACTACTTCTTGTCCTAATTCTGAGATGACTGCGGTCATCGCATTAGGCCCCTTTCTGACTTATTACATGGGTGTAATGGATACTTGATTCTCTTCATCGAGTTCTACAAACTCATTAGCACGGATGTCTGTCACCGATTTAATTCCGAGTGTCTTCCATTTCTCAATGTGCGCTGTTTGACCAGTCTTTTTTAGGGCTTGTCCAACATACCGCCTAATTTGACGGTCACAGTAATTCAATTCGACATTTGGATCCCCATATTGGAAGTACTTGTAGTAGCAGCATTTATATTCAGTCTCAGTAAGAACTGAACTCAATTGTTCAAGACGTTCCGCTACCGCAAGTTCGGTAACATCTAGTTGTTTTTGTTCGTGTACGGAAAGCGATAGTTGCTTGCGAAGTTTGCGAACGAGTCTGTTCCGGCTTTCAAGATCCTCCCAGATTGATCGTCCTAGTTGTTTTGCTGTATCCTCAGGTAGTCCGATGTCGAAGCCGAGCTGTACGGGTTTATTTTCTAGGTATTCCTTACCGTCCACGTACATTAAAACAACTTCATGTGTTTCTGTATCTACTACTTCGATCAGTTGATATATATGTTTGGAAAGAGCTTTGGCAACTTGCCGCGCTACATCCAATGACGTAAAATCTTCGTCTAAGTCACCTGTTAAATGCTCTCTCACTGTCCATGTCGTCATGTACTATTCCCTCCCCGAGTTATAGTCTATCTAATAATCGTCTTGTTCCTTGCCTTTGTAATAAGTAGCAACAATGCTTTCGGTGCTATCATTTATCAGGTTAAATGACCAATGCTATGGCACCCACTAACGCTAAAGCACCGATCAAGTGGTCGATCCAACCGGATGTTTTTACGAACGACACACCTTGCCTTACCTTCCAAGGCCATAACAATGGAATACCACCGGCAGGAACATCTGCAACCATGTGCAACATATAGCCAAGCGTCAATCCCCACGGTAATGGTGCAAGCGATCCGATTGTTATGCTTTGAAATACCCCTACCCCGAACAGGCACAACCCCAGTAGACTGTGTGTAAACGTGCGGTGTTTCGTTAACATAGCTCCAACGGTCCATGCTGCCAACAGTACAGCGCCTGTTATGTCGATTTTGCCCGTAATACCTAGGGTCAATAGACCTGCACATAAGAGTCCAAGAGCGATTTTACGCATAACATTAGCTCTTGAGATTAAGACCACCCCGATTACCACTGCACTGAGCCAAGCCCACATCGAAGTCTGTAGGTGCAGTAACATAACGACAGAAACGACAGCCAGGAAAGTCAGAAGCTGTACAAGTTTCTCTGCCTTCCTCGACAGCAACGAATTTTGTTCATCGAAGTCAGGGAACGTGCTTCCGATAATACTTGAGACAACAAGCAATGCATCTGTCTCTAGTGCATGTGGCAGAGTAGGTTTTGCAATATTGAAATGCGTGTGAGTCAATAAAGGTAACGACGAGTGGAGCAAGCACGGTGTGATCGCAACCCCGGCTAATGCCCCTATCGCCATGTGTGTACGTCCTAACATCCTTTATCCTCCTTGCCTTTCAGTATTCTTACCTGTATCTACGGTGTTGGCAATTTATCTCTATATCGTTCATTTCCGATGCCAACTGACCTAACCCACTTATGACTTTGGTTCATGTTATCGACCTCGATCATCAATAAACCTCATATATCGACAATACCACATGAAAAAAAAGGCCTCCGGACATGTAGCGGACAGATTTTTCGTTTTCCTCTGCATTCGAGTTGAAATAGTGGTATAATCCAGACTTTTAATTTTAGACGATTTTTGCTTGATTAACTGGATGTAACAAGGCAAGCTGATGCCGATGCCATTGTTGTACTTTCGCGTCACCAAAGACTCTTTTCCATTCGGTTGGGTCAAAGCGTTTCAGAGCGTCCTTTACCTTCCGTTTTGCAAACTTTTTACTGATCACATCATTGGCTTGTCCCCTTGTCCAAGTACTGCCGTACTCAATTCGGTATTTATCCAAGATGTAACTTTGTCTTTGTGTGATACGTGCATTACGCCAGTCTTCGTCTTGGCCTAACAATTTACTTTCAAGAGAATCCAGAAATGCCTCTGCAATGCCTTGTGCGTACTCCATAGAAACTGGGGTGTCGAATAACGGAAGTAGTCTACCTTCTCGGTTCCGTTCAATTGCAGGCCACCACTTACCCTCTTCGGGAACTGGCAAAAGAAACGCCCAGTGTTCCTCTCCGTAATTAATGGCGAACGCTTGACCGACTTGTTCCCACTTGAAACGTGCACGGTTAACAAAGAGGTTGATTGATTGAACAATCACCTCTTGTCGGGTTATGTTTTCACGTTGGGTTTGCTCTAACCTTTGAATCCATTCAGAGACACTTTCTCCCTCTTGCATTTCCCTTGCCATGTTAGAGTAAAATGTTCTTTGTTGATTGTCTTCTCCTTTAACTTTCCTTGGTTGAGTTGACATCAGTTTCGTGAAAGTCTGCAAAGCTTTATCATCGCTTGCACCTGTAAGGTCGAGTACAAGTGCATCCATCTTTCCAGGATGCAATCTAAGAGCACGACCAACCATTTGAGCGTATAAACCCTGACTTCGAGTTGGTCTAGCAATCACGACACATGATATGTCGGGAGAGTCGAAGCCTTCGGTCAAGATACTGACATTCACTAGAACTTGAATCTTATTTGCTAGAAAATCATCGATGATGATCTTACGTTCAGCACTTTTCATATCACCATTCACTTCTGCGGCTTTGATACCAGCATTATTGAATTGTTTAGCCAGGGCTTTCGCATGAGCAACATCGACTGCAAATATGATTGACTTTCTATTCGGTGCATATGTTTTTACGGAATCAACAACTGCGTTTAATGCGTCTTGGTGATTTAGGATTAACGCCAAGTCCTTTGAGTTGTAGTCTCCGCCGGCTGTTGTCCGGATTTGCTTCAGATCAAGCATGGGAACCTTAACGCGAATTCCACGAACATCTGTTAAGTATCCATCCATAATCAATTGTAAAATCGTCTTCTCGTACGTCAGGTTTTCAAACAGGTCTCCTAATTCGTTCTTGTCCGAACGAGCTGGTGTTGCTGTAACACCTAACAATACAGGACCATCGGGTTGGAAAATACCCAACTGATCGAGGACCCCGAAGGCTCCCTCTGCTCTTCCGTGATGACATTCATCGTATATAACCAAACTTGGTTGAGGAATGTACCGCCCTGCAACTAATGTTTGAGTTGATGCAATAATGACATCTGTATCAGTTTCATTGCGTCTTCCGTGGACTCTACCCACTTTCACGTCTGGCCAGACAAGTCGCAATTTCTCTTCCGCTTGTTGTAGCAGCTCGTCACGGTGAGCCATAATCAAAATCGGCTTTTGAGAACCGAATAATTGGTTGAATCGTTTGGCTAAAGTGCCAAAGACTATTGTTTTACCCCCACCAGTTGGAAGGACAATCAATTGACGTCTTTGATTTGGTAAATCCCGAAAGAAACTATTAATCGCTTCTTGCTGATAAGGCCGAAGTTGTAGTTCCATTTCGTCATCTGCCTTTCGTCCAATACTTACTTAATTGTAAGTCTTGCCAAAAAGACAGGGTTTCAGTTTTCGGTACATTTTTTCGTTTGCTACACCCACAAACGTATTGAGTTGTTCGAATTTCTCTTTGTAAATACTTTAGACGATAGGTTCACCTCGAATTGTTATTTATTTCGGTTGGATGTTGCCGCAACCTTACCGAGACTACTTAGGCTTTTTGAGGAATCTATCAACCTTAGTCTGACTGGTTGTTATGATTCGGGGATTTACTGCCACAATTTCCCAAAATCCGACACCAGAGAGTCAAAGGATTGAGTAGTACTCCTCAAACTAGAGTGTTGCTTTCAATAAAAGTATAACAAGAGGAAATATATATCAGAAGCCCCGATGGTTTGTGGTAGTTTTCGCTGAATCTCCCTATTGGAGTGATTAGATTTACAACTTTATTCCCTTGTTTCTCATATGCAAAAGCAAGAAACTCCCTAATTAAACTAGGGAGTTTCTTTGTGGACTTATCTAGATATTTCAGAATAAACCTTACTACTTTAGTTTTCTACCTATAAAAATGAGGGGGATTTTTTGAAACTCCCTAATCTTAATAGGGAGGTTTTAGGCACACTAAAGCCCGTCTGAAAGATATTGTTCTAATAACCCCATTGTCTTTGCGGCTTTAGCCGCATCTTTACGACTAGTAGTCTTAAACTTTTTATTAATACGTGAGATATGGTTGTCGATGGTGTGAGCTTCGATATCCAATATCCTTTGAATCTCAGGAGTCTTTTTACCTTGATACACCAATGATAAAATTCTTCCTTCTTGTGGTGTTAACATACTACTGAGTTGCTCATGCCGCATTCTTTGAAATATCTTTCTCATAGCGGTTGCAGAAGATTGGTGAATCGAGGCCATACCAGATACCGCCTCTCTTATTGCGGGTGGTATGGACTCATACTCGTGAGATTTGACTATATAATTAGTAGCGCCCTGTAAAAAGGCTTCCCAAATGATTTCATCACTTTCTAGGCTGCTCAGCATAATAATCTTTGTGTTGGGATGTTGCTTAAGAATGCTTTGAATAAGGCTGATTCCATCATCACGCCCATTTAGCATAATATCTAAAAGAACCACATCAGGTTCAGTGTATTTCAATACTGCTAATGCATCCGTCTTATTCTGCACAGTTGCAAGTAACACGATATCCTCGGTTTCTGAAAGTATCCACTTAATTGCTTCTTGCCAACCGGGATCGTCTTCTATTAATAAAGCGCGAATCGTCTTAGGCATTTTGGACCTCTCCGAGTTTGAAGACATAAGGTAGTCTTAGTGTAACAGTAGTTCCGTTCAAATTACTATCAACCGTGATTTTTCCACTGTGCTTCTTTATAACATTTGCACAATAATACAATCCTAACCCGAAGTTTCCTTCACGTTTTTTAGTAGAAAAATAAAGATGATAGATGCTTTCCAAGTTTTCTTTTGGAATTCCCTCACCGTTATCTTTAATACTGATCTCGCAGAACTCTTCAATTGATCTTATGCTTACATGTATAACTCTTGTCCTTTGTGAACCGAGTGCTTCCATAGCATTCTGCAGCACATTCCGAATTACCTCTTCTATGTGTGCTTGGTCATAGTTAAGTTCAAACTGAGACCCTGGACCAAAACTACACTTCACTGTTGTTTTGTTAGTTTCTAGTTTATCTTGAATCCGGTTGATTACCGTTTTGACGGTTTCGCGAATATCTCCTTTTTCAGGATACAGGGTTATTTCTGCCGTCATAGTGTTGATTCGTTTCATTAACGCTAATAGATTTGCATTTTTGTTTAATATCACATCTGAATCATGAATTAACGTCTCCATGTTATTTTGGACTGCATAAGATTTGATTTTGTTTGAGAAAACATCTATTAGTCCAATATCATTTTTAATTGCATGCCTTAGAAAACTAGTCCCCGTTTGGACACCTTCTTTTAACTGTCGCAATTCCAAACTAGCTTTAGCTACTTGAACGTGTGCTTCTATTCGTGCATTGAGTTCCTCTTTCATGAATGGCTTGGTTAAGTAGTCATTTGCACCTGCTTTAAAACCAAGGATAAAGTCGTCCATAGAATTTTTTGCAGTGAGTAAGATGACTGGTAGATCGTTTAATGTATACATTTCACGTATTCTAGAACATACTTCAAGTCCTGACATCTTTGGCATCATGACATCGAGGAGCACCAAATCAACTTTTTCGCTTTCTAGTATCTCTAATGCTTCTGGACCACTATATGCTGTTAAAGTCTTCCACCCTTTGTTTGTTAGATGGTTTGTAACGACTTGCACATTTACTGGGTCATCATCAACAATCAGGATACGAACATCCGCAGAATGTGCAACGATATCATTTGTTTTCGTTGCAGCAATCTCTGAATGATAATCAATTAATGCCACATCTTCTCTTACTGGTACTACATTAGAGTTATTGGCAATCAACGCGTTATCCGCTAAAGGTAGGGTGAATATAAAACAAGACCCTATGCCTACTGTTGATTCAACGCTAATCGTACCACCATGTAACTCCACCAGTGATTTAGTGATAGTGAGTCCAAGCCCTGTACCACCATATTCTCGTGTAATGGAAGAGTCGACTTGTTCAAACGATTGGAAAATCATATCGAATTTATCACTCGGAATACCTATTCCTGTGTCAATAATCGAAAGTTGTACAAACCCCTCTTTTTCAAGTGCAGAAAGTGTAACGGAACCTGCGTCGGTATACTTAATTGCGTTACCAATTAAGTTAAAGAGAATTTGTCTGACTCTATTTTCGTCACCTAGGAGCGTGTCCGAGTAATTCTTGAAGTTTCCCAACAGGGAATTTTCGGATCAACAACGAAGTATCCTGTACTGGGATTCACAATGGAGGCTTCGACTCTTG
>NZ_JBHUCX010000022.1:0-7037 GCF_042678105.1 Alicyclobacillus fodiniaquatilis | reverse complement strand
AAGGAACATCGCTGTTTCAACCATTATTTGCGGATTTTCCAGTGGATTCTTGCGGGAAATTCCGCTTTGTCCCTGTTTTCGTCACCTCAATGCCGAGAGGCTATACTACGACACTTTCCCACGGCAACATTTCATATACCTTCTCAGCATCGTCGTCATATCCTGAAGGACTCAATAGCCCGAATGGATTCAAGACATGAAATATAATATTTATGACATAATTCCATTTCTTTATTGTATTAACTGCTAACGAAATTATTGGTCTTTTCTGACAATGCATACTTATTCTATCCGCTGATGAACCTAATGGGCTCGATTTATATCGCAATATCCTAAATCCGATTACTCCAAATTTACACCGCAAGTGTATGATTTCAAGATCAATTCTTTGTGATTAATAAAGATCAAAGTGTCAAGACAAGTATCCATCCAATTTACACTATATGGTTAACATACAAGGTCACACGATTTCTTGTCTCCGTGTCTCAAAAACGAACGTTTTTGTATCGGAAGTATTGACCACATCCTTACTTTGCCTTACAATTAAATGTAAGGAGTGGTAAGGATGCATCGACTGTTCTCTGCAACAATGACGAGCAAGGGACAAATCACAATTCCCAAGCTATTGCGTGAAAGATTGGAACTATCGGAGGGGGAAACTGTAAATTTCTATATTGACGATGAAGGAAAGGTGATCATGAGTAGGGCGGTGAACTCTCTAACGCAAATTGGGGTTAGAGTATTTTACTGTGACAACACGGGCAAGTATTTTGAATGTTTCACTGACAAATCACGCAAAGAAGTAGATAAAGTTTGGCTTAACCAGCAGATCTCTGATTCTCGTAAGAATGACTTCAAATATATGCTGGTTCATGAGAATCAAATCAACTACTGGCGAAAAGCTATTGGCGATCCCCTACAAGTGCGTCTTATTAGTGATGACTCCGTTAAGATCTTTCATACCTATGGATTGCTAACAGACCAGGATTTGGTTATGTATCATAGGAACCGAGATAACATCGTTAAGTAAAACGGCTAATCGGAATACCGTGTGGAACAAGAGCCATTTGTTTATGCGTTGGGAGCGATAGTCTTGATTATATGGCGAAAGTTTGACCCTGAACACCCACCGACAATCAGTGGCAATCATCTTATATCAGATGGTAAGAATGTTGATATTGCCCTTTTTGATGATAACTTATGGTTTGTGTCTGACATGAGTTCAATTGATGGGTCTGATGCTGTAACTCATTATGCAAAAATAAACCTACCGAATGAAAAAACACATTTGATGGTAGTTACCACTTCTTCAACGCAGTAATCCAAATAGCCAGTAAAACAGAGTTACTTTCGATTGGATTTTAGAGGTTTTCGATACTTCGTTACGGGAAAAAATCGTTCGATGGTTCCATTTAGAGCATCCAGAGTTCAACGGTAAACTGGGACAAATTATAAACATCGATTCAACTTCTGTTATTCATAAGACAGGATTGTTCAAACTACGGAGAAAGTATCTTTATACCAAAGAACGACTAAATCAGGAGTCTGTAACAACATTTTTAGAGCGTTTTTTTAATGAGGTTGACGAGTTACATGTAATACACAGGATTGACCCTTTCGTAAAGTCTCGTGTAAAAAGCGAATGACGGTCTATAAAAGCATAGGAGGGAGTTAATCATCACTAAATATCGTTTCTCAAGTGCTAATTTAACGCCGAAAGAGGCACTAACTGCGATGCGAGTGCTACGAAGAGCAGAACACGCGTGTTTATTTCACTCTATGGATTCTGAAGCTCGACTTAGTAAGGAATTGCATAAACCTCGTCTCATACTTTCTGATATTCGCATGAAAGGTGAGAATAGTGAGTATAGCGGTAGTCAGAAGACCTTGGAAAG
Organism: Alicyclobacillus fodiniaquatilis; assembly: GCF_042678105.1. NCBI lineage: Bacteria > Bacillati > Bacillota > Bacilli > Caryophanales > Alicyclobacillaceae > Alicyclobacillus > Alicyclobacillus fodiniaquatilis. The sequence continues at coordinate 5,142 of NZ_JBHUCX010000022.1, read as the reverse complement.
TATAATTGCACTGCAACAGAAGATTACGAATCGTGTACCTCTCACTGAGGATGAGTTAAAAGACTTGAATCAGATTGCAAAGCCACTCATGAAGATCATTTGGTTTCGCGTTTTTTCATAATAGAACGTTTTTGGTCAAAATGTTTTTCCTAGATATGTATGCTCTCGAAGCTATTTAGATATTTTTTAACAATAGTGTACACTGGGTATAAAATAGGAATGTTTTAGGCGAAGCGATTGTGATATAAAAGGGGAGCCAACTTTGAGAAATCAAAATGCGTTATTGGCAACAGCAATTTTATGCGGAACACTATTTTCTGCAACCACAGTCTACGCATCGTCGCCATCATGGACAAAGGCAATTACGACACATCACATAGTTATTGATGGCGAAGCTGTAAACTATGTGCAGGTGGACACTCATAATCCCAAAGTGACCGTGCGTCCGGTTGTCGCTCATAATACATTTGGATCTACGCAGTCTCTTGAGAGCATGGCGAAATCTGCTCACGCTGTGGTTGCGATCAACGGAACTTTTTTTAATGCCGCATCTACATCTAACAAGTACCCAACTGGTGCCATAGAGATCAACGGTCAGTTTGAAAACGACGCCAAGGGAACGCTACTCGGTTTCGGTACAAATGGGCAACTATTGATGACTAGAGCGAAGGAATCACTAAAGGCATCAATAGAGGACTCAACCAATCCTACTGTTACTGGGTTGTGGCCATGGTACTTGAATGTGCCAAGCACAAATCCGGAGCGTGTAGACATTCTCACTTCATACTTTGGTAAATCCTCCAGAGATAAAAACGCGACTGTAGTCACCATTGAAAACAATAAAGTGGCCAGCATTCACCAGGGAAAAACAACGGTTCCCAGTAACGGATATGCAGTGGAGTTAGGCAAAGGAGAAACGTCCATGCTTGGACGTGTGCATGTAGGTGATCCGGCCAGTATGAGCGTAGGCGTTGAAACCCTTGATGGAGCGCCAATTGACTTCACCGAATATCACAATGCCATCGGAGCTGGGCCAATGCTTGTTAACAATAAAAAAATCGTATTAAATCCAGGATTAGAAGGGTTCAAGGACAAAACGCTGATTGATAGCAACACACTCAGAAGTTTTGCAGGTATTGATAAAAGTGGAGGCTTAATATTTGGCACAATTCATGCTGCGACGCTTGCTACAGAGGCCAAGATTGTAAAAAGTCTAGGACTAGTGCAAGCGATGAATCTGGACGGTGGAAGCTCAACAGGTCTGTACTTTAACGGAAAATACCTCACGAGACCAGGGCGAAATCTGGCTACCGCATTAGTTGTGACGTTTAAATAGTGTGGGGATAGCCACTAACAAAGAGAGGACATTTAAATGACGGTTGTTCCGAAAAATACATCTTTGGACAGTAATATGCTCTTACCACTCTTACTCATGGTAGGAATGGTTATAGTCGCAGCGATATTGGGTATGGTAGTCAGTAGATTCATTCCAAATATGTTTCGTAGTCTAGTGATCACGATATTGATGATCATTGCCTTGTATATTTGGGTAAGACTTGTTTTTTTCGACCACATCTTCCCCGGCATTTGACCGGTTCACAATGTCAGGAGAAGTTAAAATGGCTCCAGAACAGGACATTATAGATTCAAAATGGTTTGGTGTGAGGCGGTGAGTAAGTGGCTGTATCTAACACTCATATAGAGTGGACAAATGCTACCTGGAACCCGACCACGGGATGTACCAAAGTCAGTGAGGGATGCAGGAATTGTTATGCAGAGGTGATGGCAAAGCGTCATAAAGCAATGGGTCAGCCCCGCTATGCGAATGGTTTTTCGTTAACACTCCAACCTGATTTGCTTGAACTGCCGCTCCGATGGAAGAATCCAAAGAAAATATTCGTGAATAGTATGTCAGACTTGTTTCATAAAGATGTACCCGATGATTACATCCAGCAGGTATTCTCCACCATGAATAAAGCCCAGCAACATACCTTTCAAGTTCTTACAAAGCGTCTGGAACGGGTAGCTGAACTATCACCTTTTCTCAATTGGACACCAAACATCTGGCTTGGAACAAGCGTTGAAGATATGCGCGTTGCAAAACGAGTTGATTATCTAAGGAGAGTACCATCAACTATTCGATTTTTATCCTGCGAACCTTTACTTGGATCTCTCCAATCGTTGGACTTTTCAGAAATACATTGGGTTATCGTAGGTGGGGAATCCGGGCCAAGGTCGCGCCCTTTGGACCCAAATTGGCCGCGAGAGATCAGAGATATTTGTATTTCTCACCATATACCATTCTTTTTTAAACAATGGGGTGGTGTGCAGAAACATCGCACTGGGCGTTTACTTGATAGTCGTACATGGGACGAGTTTCCTAAAATTTAGGAACGATTTAAAGAACCTCCACCTCCGTTAATCTACAATTTTTAGTTCGAACAGGTTGCATGATGGGTATTTGTTAAAGCTACATAGAATACAATTGAGAACGTTCTTTTGGAGATATTGCCGATATTGCTTTATAAACCTTACTAATAGCGGCAGGTAATCTGCTTTTAACAAGGATTGGTCCATCAAAACACGGCCGAAAATCGGTAGAGACCTCCTCTACAAATTTTTTATTTTGAGCTACTTGTTCTTTAGAATATTTAGTTGGCTTAGAAATGATCTCTGCGGATTCTTCTAAGCGTACGCCGATTCCAGCTGTGTGTTCTATACCCATTTCGTTCATAACACGTGACATAGATTCAAGTTGTCCGGCTGATCTGGCAATATATCGTACTGCATCGGTAGTGTCTTGTCCGGGCAACTGGCCTTTAAAAATGGAGTTTGCAGTATTTATCCCTGAAAAAGCTAGAGCAAAACCATATTCAAGTGATGTATCCTTTATATTCTCGTTCTGTCTATATTGGACTTCGTTAATCACTAATGATGCAATACACAAAGCGCCTAATCCAAGCAGCGCTGTACTTTTAATTGTAATTTTCATGTTAGGTTCCTACTCTCTAGAATTATATTATGAACACACAACTCGGACGCTAATTAGCGTCCGAGTATCCATAAATAAGTATACCGAAAAGTTTTGAAATATGCCCGGTATTATAATTAGCTGCTAGGTGCTTCGATTGTTCCTGACATATACATCCAAGGTGCACTGTCATATTCAACATAACCAAGTGAATAGACATCATTTTCATAGGTTACCTGTGCATCAACCTGTACACTTTGGCCATACTTAGGATCTCCAAAGAACTGTTCGTCATAAGCTGGTGTGCTTGCTGTCGGGTGATAGACACCTGTTAACTCGTCGGTACCAACACCAGTCCAATTAATCTGGTTCATATATGCGTCCCCTGGAGTCTTGTTAACGATTCCACCACCTACGGTGACATTTTGATCTGCAATTTGTTGTACCAGACTAGAAGCAGCAGAACCTAATTCCGGAATAAGATCGATTAACCAACTCACCCAAGAAAAATTAAATTGAGGCGGGCTTATAGGAGCAGGGTAAAACGAATTTTCTAGACTCCAATTCGAGTCAGGGACACTTACCGCAAAGTTAACTCCACTTACAGAAATGGAGCGACCGGTACTACCACCTAGATAGTTCAATACCTGATGAGTTCCCCAAACCTCATCTTCGATGTACTGTTGAGTTCCTGAAGGCCCATTAGAAGCACGCATCACTTCGGTTGGAGTATTATTTCCAAAATAGTCAACGTTGCCGTCTAATGTAGTTGAATAATCATCACCGAGAAAATGTTGTGTTCCCGCATTCAATACTGAATCGGCTGCTTGTGATGTGGAATCAGACGAGGTGTTATTTGGGATAACAGTCTTTGTGGCGTTGTATGCTTTGATGTCATTAGAAATTGATTGTGTTACGAATCCTTTACCGAAATCTAATGACACAGGATAGCCAAGTCCATCAATCACGATTGTTGCTTGATAGTTATCTGTATTGGGCACATATGCAATGCCAACATTTAAATTGTAATTTTTCCCGGATGGAGTGGTAAGAGTACCAGGTAATTCTGCCTTTTCTAATGTACCAAGCGAGGTATCTACAGAATCTAACGTACTTTGCTCTGTCGTAATGGAGTACTTAGTACTCCCCCCAGCTTGAATATATCCAGATGCCTGAATTTGTACATCACCAGTGGTTTTGTCAGTCGTTGTTGTGACATTAAAATGAATCTTACTGTTATTTGCACTCGTGGAGTCATTGCTTGCACCATTAGTGATACTTCCCACGTTTGTAATACTGGTTGCATTATCACCAAATATCTGAGTAATCGCGGCAGCATTCTTTTGATCCGCTTGTGCTTGCGTAGTGTTACCGTAAGTAAGATCAGCCAATTTGCTTAAAGGTTGATCAAAAGAAAACTGTTTTGTAGTGGTGGTTGTTTGCTGAGTTGATGTGCTTTGACTCGTTGACGCAGCTGCAGCAAATGCCATTGTGGGTGCTGTTGACAACATCAGTGTAGCAACTAAAGTTTTTGCAATCAATTTTCTTCGCAAATAAGCTCACCCTTTTCCATTTTTTCTTACTAGTTCAAGGTATCCATTCTTTTCTAGTCCCGCAAGAGACTATTCTTGCAATGCTAAATGTTTAGTAAATTAAACAGCGGATTTTTTGATTGGTCTCTGAGCATCGACTCTAAACAGTTTCACATGCCTATTCGCATCAGGAAAATCAAAGCAGGAAAGCCCAAGGATACACCTGGCTTTCCTGCAAATTTGTGAATAAAAATTTTACTGTATTCCTGCGTGTTCAAACTTATTCGTATTTTCCTCCATTAAATTGAGTTGGCCGGTGAGGATGCCCAATAGAAACATTCCTAGACGTTCTGCTGCTTCTTTAGCTTCCTCAATCGTAAGTCCACAGAACGCTCCAATTTCTTCAATAGTACATGGCGTTTCCAATGCTTGAATCGCACACCAAACAATAAATGATCGATGGCCACAGCGCTTCAGAATGTTTGTAGCATCCTCTGTTTCCATAATGATTTGAGTCTTCATTTTATCTTCCTCCCTTGTCTCATGCGGCCCTTCAGGGTGGGCCTCGCGAGTCGGCGTAATCACGGCAAGTAGAGGCTCGCCGTAAAGCGGTTTGGGCGGTACCGGACCAGAGGGAGG